>JBOGVH010000410.1:0-7153 GCA_050695235.1 Actinomycetota bacterium | reverse complement strand
CAATGGTAGCACGGGGACGGGGCGGCAACGAGCCGAAAAGATCCCAGGTAGAAGGGCCTGTCCCGTCCCGGGACCGTCAGCGGAGCTTGAGGAACCGACGCCTGCTGACCTGTAGGACCTTTCCCTTGAGCTCTCCGACGGGGTACTCGGCCGAGGGATCGGTCACCGGCTCCCCGTCGAGGCGCACGCCTCCCTGCTCGATCAGGCGGCGGGCGGCCGACTTGGAGGTGGCCAGGCCCAGGGTGGCCATGAGCTGAGGGAGCCAGATCAGCCCTTCCTCACCCTTGGCAGCCTCCGCGGGGATGTCAGCCTCCTCGATCCGCTCCGGGACCTGACGCTCCCGATGGACCCGGTCGAATCGCCTCTCTGCCTCGCCCCCGGCGCCGGACCCGTGGTAGAGGTCCACGACCGCCCGGGCCATGCGGCGCTTCTCCTCCAACGGCTTCACGCTTCCGTCGATCATGCCGGCCTCGATCCTCGCTACCTCCGAGGGGTCGAAGTCCGCAGCGAGCAGGAGGTACTTGGTGATGAGGTGGTCGGGGATCCGCATGACTTTGCCGAACATCTCCTCCGGTGGATCCGTGAGCGCCACCCAGTTGTCGAATGACTTCGACATCTTGCGTTCACCGTCGATCCCCTCGAGCAGCGGCATGGTCAGGACGACCTGAGGGTCCTGTCCGTAAGCGCGCTGGATGTCCCGCCCCACCAACAGGTTGAAGGTCTGGTCGGTACCGCCGAGCTCGACGTCGGACCGAACGGCCACGGAGTCCATGGCTTGCATCAATGGGTACAGGAACTCCACCACGCTGATGGGCTTTCCTTCTTCGTACCGCTTTCGAAAGTCGTCGCGTTCGAGCATCCGGGCCACCGTGTAGGCAGACGTGAGCCGAAGCACGTCGGCCATCGCCATCCTCGCGAGCCATTCGGAGTTCCGTCGGACCTCCGCGGAGCCCATGTCGAGGACCATGCCGGCCTGTTCGAGATACGTGGTGGCGTTCGTCTCGATCTCCTCCTCGGTGAGGAACGGCCTGGTCTCGGACTGGCCGGAGGGATCGCCCACCCGGCCGGTGAAATCTCCCACGATGAGGACGGCCACGTGGCCGGCATCCTGGAAGTGCCGGAGCTTTCGAAGGACGACGACGTGGCCGAGGTGAAGATCGGGCCGGGACGGGTCGATGCCCAACTTGACCCGAAGGGGACGGCCCAGGGAGAGCTTCTCCTCCAGAGCGTCCCGGGGGATGACGTCGGCGGCTCCGGCCAACAGGCGAGGGAGCGCGGAGGAGGCCATCGGATTCGCGATGCTACCAGTGCAGATGCAGAGCCGTGACTATGATTGACTGGCTATGAACCCCTCCCGGCGTCCTCTCGCGCTCGGGCTCGTCCTCGCGGCCTTGACCGCGTCGGCTTGCGACCTTCCCGACTTGACGCATGAGCAGGCGAAGGCCCCGGCGCTCCCGCAGACTTCATTCGTGTTCGCCTCCGACGGATCGATGATCACGCCGCTGCACGCCGAGCAGAATCGCGTGATCGTCCCATTGTCGAGGATCCCGGAGAACGTCCGGAACGCCGTGGTGGCCATCGAGGACAAGCGCTACTACGACCACATGGGGATCGATGTGAAGGCGTTGCTCCGGGCGGCCTACGTCGACGCCACCACCGGACGGATCGTGGAGGGCGGCTCCACCATCACGCAGCAGTACGTCAAGAACGCCTACACCGGAGACGAGCAGACCCTGTCGCGGAAGTTCCGGGAGGCCGTCCTGGCCTATCAGCTGGAGCAGACGCTCAGCAAGGACGAGATCCTGGCGAAGTACCTCAACACCGTGTACTTCGGCAACGGCGCGTACGGGATCCAGGCCGCCGCGGAGACCTACTTCGGGCGGCCGGCGTCGGATCTGACGTTGGCACAAGCCGCGCTGCTGGCCGGGCTCATCGCGGCACCGGCGGACTACGATCCGGTGGTCCGCCCGAACCTGGCCACCACCCGGCGGAATCAGGTCCTCACCCAGATGCGCGAGCTGGGCATGATCGAGCCCGGGGCGTTCGCGAGCGCAGTGCAACGCCCCATCAACCTACGGATGCGACAGAGCACGGAGCATTACCCGGCCCCCTACTTCGTGGACTATTTGAAACAGTGGTTCCTGACCAACCCGAGGTTCGGAAAGACCGTCCAGGACCGGTACAACCTCCTGTTCAAGGGAGGCCTGCGGATCCAGACCACGATCGTCCCCCGGCTGCAGGAACAGGCGGAGCGGGCCGTCCACTCCATCCTCATCTACCGCAGTGATCCCTATGCGGCGATGACGGTGATCGATCCCCGGACCGGCTACATCAAGGCCATGGTCGGCGGGCGGAACTACTGGGATCCGAAGGATCGGTTCGCCAAGCTGAACCTGGCCACCGGCGGAAGCACCGGACGCCAGGCGGGGTCGGCGTTCAAGCCGTTCACCCTGGTGGCCGCCTTGGAGCACGGGATCTCTCCCAACCAATCGTTCAGCGGCTCCTCCGTGTCGGTCCCGCTCTCGGACGGAACGGTGTGGACCCCGGGGAACGCCGAGGGGTCTTCGTACGGCTACGTCTCGCTCGAGAGCGCCACGGTCAACTCGGTCAACGTCGCGTACGTGAACATCGAGACGGCCGTGGGCGACGGCGACATCTATCTTGGGGCGGAGCGCATCGTCCATACGGCGAAGCGGATGGGCATCCGGTGCTGCACCCGGACCACCTCGCCAAAGAGTCAGCTCGATCCGGTACCCTCGGCCGTCATCGGCACGAACGAGGTCAACACGCTGGAGATGGCGTCGGCATACGGCACGCTGGCCAACGGCGGCGCTCGCATCGCCCCCACGCCGGTCGAGAGCATCACCGATCCGGATGGCACGGTCCTGTATCAGGCACGCCCCAACCCCAAGCAGGTGGTCAGCCCGGCCATCGTCACGGTGGCCGACGGGATCCTGCAGAAAGTCGTCCTGTACGGCACGGGAGCAGCGGCGAACATCGGCAGGCCCCAGATCGGCAAGACCGGGACCGCGCAGAACTACAGCGACGCATGGTTCGTGGGGGCCATCCCCCAGCTCGCGGCGGCGGTGTGGGTAGGGTTCCCGCAGGGTCAGGTGCCCATGGCCTTTCCCACCGTACGGATCTCGCGGGTGTACGGGGGGACGTGGCCCGCCCAGATCTGGCGGGCGTTCATGGTCAACGCCACCCACAACCTCCAGGTACAGCCGTTCCCGACGTCGAACGTCCGGTTCGTGACGCTTCGGATCGATGTGACGCAGGGGTGCCTGGCCAATCCGTACACACCGCCGCAGAACATCGACACCCAGACGTTCATCGCCGGGACCGAGCCCCGGTTCAAGGTGTGCAGACAACCCACCTCGTACCAGCTGCTTCCGGTGCCCTCGGCCATCGGCCTGAGGGAGGGCCCCGCGATCGACCTGCTCGGATCGGCCGGCTTCGCCGCGAACGTGGTCTACGCGCCGTCCGACCAGCGAGCGGGCACGGTGATCGCCCAGGATCCGCAGGCGGGCCAGCAGGCCCTCCAGACCAGCACGGTCACCATCACCGTGTCGCAGAAGGTGTCGACGGCCACCGTGCCGAACGTCCTGGGGATGACCGAGGGAGCCGCCCGGGCCCTCCTCGAAGAGGCCGGGTTCGAGGCATCGGTGCTGGAGGAGAAGTGTGACCTCGTCGAACCTGCATGCGCTCACCAGAAGGGGGTCGTCTGGGCTCAGAGCCCGTCGGCGGGCGACAAGCTCCCCATCGGCTCCACGGTCACGATCAGCGTGAACCCCTGACCGGCACCGCCGGCCGCGCCCGCGAGACGAAGCGATCCCCCTGCACGGAGAACCTCCAGGGACGTTCGGTCCCGCTCGTGATGCCCACCCGGGAACCGACGCTGATCTTCGACGGGGTGACGGGGGCTCCCTCGAGGAGCCAGAGCCGGCGGCCACGTACGAGGTCGAGCCCGTTCTCGGCTCGGTCGATGCCGAGCGCCTGGCACAGACGGCCCGGGCCCGAGCAGAGCGCCCGGGGATCGTTCGTTCCCCGGCGCCGGGCCATCTCCTCCAGGCCCTCGAGCGGCTCGGCCGCGCGGAGGAGCACGGCGCTCCCCTCCCCGGTCGAGCCGGTGACGACGTTCATGCAGTGATGCATGCCGTACGTGAAGTACACGTACGCATGGCCGGGAGGCCCGAACATCACCTCGGTCCGGTTGGTCCGGCCCCTGAAGGAGTGGCTGGCGGGGT
Source organism: Actinomycetota bacterium (assembly GCA_050695235.1). Taxonomy (GTDB): domain Bacteria; phylum Actinomycetota; class UBA4738; order UBA4738; family HRBIN12; genus AC-69. Next base: position 2,906 of record JBOGVH010000410.1, on the reverse strand, counting down.
CGTCCTCCTGGTAGGCCTCGGCCTCGACGATGCGAGCGGTCAGCAGTGTTCCGTCGCCCACCCTGCGCACGAGGATCCGGCCGAGGAGGTCCGGCCCGACCTCGGGGGAGGGTCGTGTGAAGAACGAACGCGGCAGGCGCCGGGCCGAACGGCTCACCGCGCGGTCGATCGTCCCTTGTCCAGGAACCGCCGGAGCTTGGCCAGTGGCCACGCGTTGATGACGTCATCCTTGGTCAGCCAACCCCGTTGCGCCATGGCCAGAGCGAACCGCATGTGCGAAAGGTGGAGCGAGGCGTGGGAGTCGGTGTCCACGGCGAACTTCACGCCGTGGCGCCGGGCCCACAGGATGTGCTCGTCCTTCAGGTCGAGCCGGTCGGGGAAGCCGTTCACCTCCAGGGCGGTGCCGGTCCGGGCCGCGGCCCTGAACACCTCCTCCAGGTCGAATTCGATGGGAGGGCGCTTGCCGATCAGCCGGGCCGTGGGGTGCCCCAGGATGTTCACGTAGGGATTCTCCATCGCCCGGACGATGCGCCGGGTCATCTCGTCCTTCGACAGGTTGAAGTGGGTGTGCACCGACGCCACGAGCACGTCGAAGCCCGCGAGGAACTCCTCGGGCCAGTCCACGCCCCCCTGGGGGTCGATGTTCAGCTCGGAGCCGTGCAGGAGGGTCATCGAGGGGTAGGTCGCCTGGAGCGCCCTCAGCCGATCGCGCTGGGCCAGCATCTTCTCATCGGTCATCCGCTGCATGAACAGTTGGGGCGCGTGGTCGGTGACCGCGTAATACGCGTATTTCATCGCCGAGGCCGCTTCGAGCATCTCCTCCAAGGGGGTCAGCCCATCGGTGAGATTCGTGTGCGTGTGGAGGTCGCCCCGCATGTCCTTCTGCTCGAGCACCTTCGGGAGCTCGCCGGCCAGCGCGGCCTCGATCTCGCCGCGGTCCTCCCGAAGCGTCGGCGGGATGAACGGCAGGCCCAGCCGCTCGTAGACGTCCTCCTCCGTCTCCGCCACGATGAGCTTCCCACTCTTCACCCGGAACAGGCCGTACTCGTTCAGTCGCAGCCCCTTGCGGATGGCCATCTCCCGGAGACGGATGTTGTGGGCCTTCGAGCCGGTGAAGTACATGAGGCCCGCCCCCCACGCCTCCTGTGCGATCACCCGGAGATCGACCTGAAGGCCGCCCGTGGTGACCACCGAGGACTTCGCCTCACCGTGGGCGATCACCCGGCCCACGACCGGCAGGGAGACGAACCGGTCCATGACCGGGCCCGGCTTCGCGCTCGCGATCAGCAGGTCGACGTCGCCGATCGTCTCCGCCATCCGCCGGAGCGAACCGGCATACGTCGCCCTGCGTACCTCCTTCAACTCCTTCAGCTGGCGGAGAAGGTCCTCCGCCACATCGAGCGCCACGTTCACCAGCACGCGGCGTTCGGACGAGCCCATCTGCTGGGTCGAGCGAAGGATGTTGTCGGCCGTCTTCTTCCCGAACCCCTTGATCTCGGCCAACCTTCCCTCGTTCACGGCGGCCAGGAGCTCGTCGACGGAAGCCACGCCGAGCTGCTCGTACAGGATCATGGCCCGCTTGGGTCCGAGACCGGGGATGGCCGTCAGCGCCCGGACTCCCTGGGGGATCTGGGCCCGCAGCTCCTCCAGCCCCCCGATCGAACCCGTCTGGAGGAACTCGTGGATCTTCCCGGCGATGGAGGAGCCGACGTTGGGGATGGCCTGGAGCTGCTTGACGTCGAACTCGGCGATGTCGGCGGGATACCCGCCGACCGCCCGGGCCGCCTTCTCGTAGGAACGAGGTCGGTGCGGCTCCTCCGTGAGGATCGACAGGAGGTCGGCGTACTCGAGCAGCACGGCCTCCACGGCATCGTTCGCGCGGGGCACCCGAGAATGGTACCGAAGGGGACTTCAGGCTACGCCGAGCAGGAACAGCAACAACGCCTTCTGCGTGTGCATGCGGTTCTCGGCCTGATCCCACACCGCCGAGTGGGGTCCATCGATGACCTCGTCGGTGATCTCCTGGCCCCGATGAGCGGGCAGGCAGTGCAGGACGGTCACGTCCGGTGCCCCGAGCTTCACCATCCGTTCGTTCAGCTGGTACGCGCGGAACACCAATCCCCGTTCGTCCGCTTCCCCTTCCTGCCCCATGCTGGCCCACACGTCGGTGTACAGCACGTCGGCCCCCGAGCACGCCTCGGCCGGATCGCGGAGCACCTCGACCGCTCCCCCGGTTTGCATCGCGATCTCGCGGGCACGGTGCACGACCTGTGGGATGGGCTCGAAGCCGGGAGGGGTGGCCACCCGGATACGCATACCGGCTTTCGAGCAGCCGAGCAGGAGCGAGTGGGCCACGTTGTTGCCGTCGCCCAGGTACGCCAGCGTCCGGCCCCTCAGCTCGCCCTTGATCTCGCGAACGGTCAGGAGGTCCGCCAGGCATTGACAGGGGTGCTCGAAGTCCGAGAGCGCGTTGATGACCGGAACCGAGGACGCCGCCGCCAGCAGCTCCAGGCGTTCCTGTTCGAACGTCCGCAGCACGACCGCGTCCACGTACCGGGAGAGCACCCTCCCGGTGTCCTCGATGGTCTCTCCTCGGCCGAGCTGGAGCTCGGCCGAGGAGAGCGCCACCGGATGCGCTCCGGCGGAGGCGACGGCCACCTCGAACGATACCCGGGTCCGGGTCGACGGCTTCTCGAAGACCATGGCCACGGCCTTGCCGTGGAGTCGTCCGGCGTACCCCTCCGGCTCCGACTTCACCTTGGCGGCGAGGTCGAGCTGAGCGATGAGCTCTTCCTGGGTGAGATCGTCGACGGACAGGTAGTCCCGTTTCATCCGCGGCAGTCTATCGGGGGCCTTCCGGGGCCGCGAACGAGCCCGTTCCTCTCAGCCGGCGCGGAGCTCCGCGC
>JBOGVH010000409.1:0-1817 GCA_050695235.1 Actinomycetota bacterium | reverse complement strand
GTCGCGGCCGACCCGGCGGTCCGCCCGGTCTTGAGCCCTTGCTCGAAATCCTCGAGGAGGTAGCCCACCTCCCCCACGCCAATCCCGTCCCGCGTCCCCCGGCCGTGCTGCACGCCCCGGTGTTCTTTCACGTGCTGCGGGGCTCGGGTACCCCAGCGTTCGACAGCGGCGACCTCGAGAACGGTGACACCTTCGAGATCGCCGTGGGAGGCAGCGGCCAGTACGGCTACCACTGCCAGCACCACCCCGAGATGCATGGCACGATTCATGTCGCCCCGGGTGGGCTCGCCCTCGCGACCGTCGGAATCCTCGACCTCCCGGACCGGCGCTTCGATCCCCAGACCGTCACCGTCCAGCCAGGCGGTCGCGTCCGCTGGGAGCACCGAGGCTCGCTGACTCACACGGTCACCGAGGACGGGGGCGGCCTCCCGACCTTCTGCATCAACGGCCGGGCGTTCGTGGGCAACACCCCCACCATTCTGGCGGAGGCGGGCCAGCAAATCCGCTGGTACGTGTTCAACCTCGACCTCGGCATGACGTGGCACAACTTCCACCTCCACGGGCAGCGCTGGCGCTTCGCGAACGAGCCGATCGACACCCGCAGCCTCGGCCCCGCCGAGTCGTTCACGCTCGAGACCAAGGCCCCTCCCGTTCTGCTCCCGCGGCACGCGCGCGACGGAGGTGAGGAGGAAGAGGAGGGCCAGGGAGGCAAGAGGGGGAAGGGGGGCAAACACAAGGGCGGCAAGGAGGACGAGGACGACGAGCGCGAACGGGGTGGCCGCCCGCGCGACTACCGCGTGCGGGGCGACTTCCTGTTCCACTGCCACGTCGAGATGCACATGATGGGCGGCATGGCGGGCCTCGTGCGCTCCCACGACACGCTCCGCCTGACGCCGGCCGAAGCCGATCGGATCGCCGCCGAGACCGGCCTCCCGCTCGATCCGGGCAACAACGCCTGCGTGGCCGTGGATCTCGACCGCTGCATGGCGATGGAGTGCGGCCAGTGGGAGGTGGTGCCCGGCGACCCCGAGGTCACGATGATGCACGCGGTGCTCCTGCCGAACACGACCCGCGTGCTGTTCTGGGGCTACACGCGCGCCGACGCGAGCCGCCTGTGGGACTCCGGGCCTGTGGGAGGCTTCGCCCCGCCCGCGAACCACCCTGCGGACGTGGCCCCCACGCCGCCCGACGCGAGCTTCTCCGATCTTTGGTCTGCCGAGCACACGTACCTCGATACCGCGGAAGGGACGCTCCTGATCCACGGGGGTCTCACGCAGGGCGAGCGTCAGGCGTTCCTGTTCCACCCCGCCACCCTGCGGTGGGAGTTGATCTCCCCCACCACGGACGAGCGGTTCTACTCTACGACGCTGAGCCTGGACGACGGCCGTGCGATGACGCTGTTCGGGTCCAGCTCCAAGTCGATCGAGATCTACGATCCCGCGACCGGGGTTTGGAGCGCTCCGCGGGCGACGGGATTCACAGAGTACGTGTACTACCCGTGGACCTACGTCCTCCCGGACGGCGACCTCTTCATCGCGGGGCCCCAGCAGATCACGCGCCGGTGCGACTGGACCGCGAGCCCCTTCACCGTGAGTCTGGCGGTGAACACGAACGCCGGGGGGCGTGGCAGCAACCAGAACGGCACGTCCGTCCTCCTGCCGCTCAGGCCTCCCAATTACGAGCCGCGAGCGCTGATCGCCGGGGGCAACCCCGGGACCATCCTTCGCGGGGGCGTGTCTGTGGACCGCTCGCGGACGGTGGAAATCATCGACCTCGCGGCGGCCGCGCCCGCCTGGCAGTGGGGGCCGGACATGAAC
>JBOGVH010000408.1:0-3394 GCA_050695235.1 Actinomycetota bacterium | reverse complement strand
CCTCGGAGCGATGGGGCGCCGCCCTGGCGAGCTGGGCCATCCCAGACGAGATCATGTCGCGGGCCCCCGAGTCGCCGTGGACCTTCCCGCCCGAGCTGTTCCGGTGCCGTGTGGAACGGGCGAGGATCGGCCACCTGTCACCCACCACCGTTCGGGCCGCGGAGGCGCTGCCGGGTGGTGACACGGTCCTGGACGTCGGCGTGGGTGCGGGGGCCGCGTCGGTTCGACTGTCGCCGCAGGCGTCTCGGATCACCGGCATCGACAACTCCGAGGCCATGGTGGAGGAGTTCCGGCGGGCCGCGGCGGCCGCCGGCGTCGACGCGGTCCCGGTCCTCGGCCGGTGGCCCGACGTCGCGGATGAGGTCGAGCCCGCCGACGTCGTGGTGTGCGCGCACGTCCTGTACAACGTTCGGGACCTCGAGCCCTTCGCGCGGGCGCTGGATGCGCACGCTCGCCGCCGCGTGGTGATCGAGATCACGGTCACGCACCCGCTGGTATGGATGAGCGACCTGTGGCTCCGGTTCCATCGCCTCGAACGCCCCACCGAACCCACGGCCGACGACGCCGAGGACGCGCTCCGCGATTTCGGATTCGACGTCAGACGCGAGGACGTCGAGCGGCCATCGGGGCCGGGCGGATTCCAGCGGCGCGAAGACGCCGTCGGACTCATCCGGCGACGGTTGTGCCTGACGCCCGATCGCGACGACGAGGTGGCGGAGGCCCTGGGAGCGCGCCTAGCGCAGCACGAGGGACTCTGGTCGGCGGGACCGGACACGCAGCGCCTGGTGACGATGTGGTGGGAGGCGGCCGCGCGAACCTGAGCGAGCCGGATCGAACTACTGCGGCCGCCGCGACACGTAGTCCCGGACGATGAAGTCGCCGATCTCCCGGTCGTCCATCAGGAAGACGCGCCCGGCGGTGAGCTTGGCCAGGCGTTCCATGAACCGGATCAACCCCGGCGAGTCCTCCAGCATGAACACGTTCACCGTCACACCGGCGCGCGACAGCCGCAGCGCCTCGGTCAGCGTCAGCTGGATGGTCCTGGGGACCGGCGGCCAGGAGAAGAACACCTCCTCGCCCTCCAGGTGAGCCGTGGGCTCGCCGTCGGTCACCATGATCACCTGGCGCGTGGCCCGGGGATGCTGCGCCAGCAACCGCCCGGCCAGGTTGAACGCGTGCTGCATGTTCGTGCCGTAGACGCGTTCCCATCCCGCGGCGGTGAGGTCCTGGGGCTCCATCCGCCTCGCGTAGTCGGAGAAGCCGATCATGTACAGCCGGTCGTGCGGGTATCGGCCCTCGATCAGCGCGTGGAGGGCCAAGGCCATCCGCTTCGCGTGCACGAAGTGGCCCCGGAGCGGCATGGAGAAAGACAGGTCGAGCAGCAGGGCCGTGGCGGACTCGGTCCGCTGCTCCGCGTCCACCAACTCGAAGTCGTCGGGGAGCAGATGAACGTCCGCGCCGGGTCCGCCTCGCACCACGGCGTTGAACACCGTGCGCTGCACCGCGATCTGGCCGGTATCGCCGAACGTCCAGGGCCGGGTGGAACCGGTCGGCTCGGCCAGGCCACCGACCTCCCGGGCATCGTGGGTCCCCTCCCGATCCCGACGCAGCCGCTCGAACACCTTGACCAGGGCCCGCTCGCCGAGCTTGCGCGCGCCCTTCGGCGTCACCTCCAACCGTCCCTCACGCCGAGAGACCAGGCCCGCCTGTTCCAGGGTTCGCTCGATCTTCTTGAGCCTCCGGATATCGCGCGCAGCAGTCTCGCCCAAGGTGCGACGGAGGGCCTCTTCCTCGACGTCCTCCAGCGATGCCCCCGCGTACTCCCCGCGCATCGATCGATCCAGATCCTCGAAATCGTGCAGCCGCTCCATGGCGTCGACCGTCGCCGACAGGGGCATGGCCTCGTCCCCGGCCGCCAGCGCCGGATCCCCCCACGGCATGTCGGGGAACATCGATGCGAGGTTCGCCCCCAACCGATCGACCTCGAAAGCGAGATCCATGTCGGCCATCACCTGCTCGGCGAGGCCCTGGAGCTCGGCTCGCTGCTCGGCCGAGAGCGAGGCGACCAGCCTGGACAGGGCTGCCATCCTCCGGGCCATGTTCTCGAGGAGCTCGTCCAGCGTCCTCGGGTTGTCGGGGAACATGTCCCCGTACCTCTGCATGAACCCGTCGAAGCCATCGTCCTCGCCCCGGTCCCGCCGTTCGACCATCTGGTTCAGCTCGGCGAGCATGTCCTTGAACCGCTGGATCTGCTCCGGGGAGAGGTTGCGCATCCCCTCGGCCATGTTGCGGAAATAGGCGCCGAGCACCTGGTCCCTCAGGTGCTCCATCAGCTCGTCGAACTCCCGCTGGGCCTGCTGTTCGACGAACCGGTAGTCCGACAGCTCGCGGATCTGGCCCGGGACGTCCGGCGGAAGCGAATCGAGGACCGCCTCGCGCATCCGGGCGTCCTCCTCGGCCTTGAACGAGAGCGTCGAGCGCTCGCGTTCAACGATCTCCCCCAGCCGCTCTCTGATCTCGTCCAGCGGGCCCTGGAGGTTCAGCCGGGCCTGCTCGCGAGCCCGAGCCTCGCGCAGCCGCGCCCGGAGTGCGTCGAGGCCGCCGAACCGCCCGCGCATCCCCCGCCGCAGCAGGCCGGACATCGCTCCCTGCGCCCCGGCTCCCGACAGTAGGTCCTCCGACATCTCCTCGAGGAGCTCGGCGGCCGGGACGTCCGGCCCGAAGGGGTCCTGACTCCCGTCCCACTGCGAGTACCGCGAGCGCATCCACCCAGGGTACGCCGGGTCTGCTCGAACGTCGTGCGGCCGCTACGCGAGGCCGAGCCCGGTGGTGAGCGCGCGCAGGGCCAGACCGAAACAGAAGAACGCAGCCCACGCGAACGGGACCCACGGATGGGCTCGGAACGGCTCCTCCCGGGCGAATGCGTGGGCGATGGCCAGAAGGACGAGCGGACCGAACCCGTAGACGTAGTGGAGCCAGGTCTCAGGCCGATACCCCAGGACGAGCAGTACGAGGCCGATGAGCGCCTGTACGACGGCCACCACCTGGACCGCCGCGAGCCACCTCCAGAACCAGTCGCCGGCCTGGCGTTTCGCGATCCAGATCACGAGGCCCCACAGCCAACCCACCGCGAACAGCGCGACGACGACGTACCCGACGAACTCGTGGACCCGACGCACGGCCGGCAAATCCTACGAGGCCAGGGGTCCCTCGTACCGATAGGCCCCCAGCCTTCCGGATTGCTCCTTGTTCAGTCGGCGGGAGAGATGCAGCCCTTCGAGGGCGAATTCGACGGCGGAAGCGGCCACGCCGGGACTCTCCTCCTCCACGCCCAGCCGCTCGAGCAACTTGGCCAGACCCGGGAGATCACCGAACTGACTGAGCACCTCCGAGG
>JBOGVH010000407.1:0-2478 GCA_050695235.1 Actinomycetota bacterium | reverse complement strand
CCGGAGAGCAACATCGACGAACAACAGGACGCCCCGCTGGCGCTGATCCCGTACGAGGCCATCGAGTGCACCCTCCACCAGTTCGAGGCGGAGGCAGCGGCGGCCGGCGTCCCGGACCGGCTCGACTGGTCCGTCATCGGCCAGTCCCCGCTGGGGAAGGACCTATACGGAGTCGTCGTCAATGCCCTCGACACACCGGCGCAGCAGCAGGCGTACGCCCGGTGGCAGCAGCTCCGTTCGCTGATGTTCTCCGACCCCGCCCACGCCCAGGAACTGCTCGCCAGCTGGGGCGACGACGTCAAGCTCCCCATCTTCATCAACGCCAACATCCACGGCAACGAGGAGGAGGGGACGGACGCGATCATGCAGGTCATCCGGGACCTCGTGACGCTTCCCAACGGCACGAACCCGACGCTAGACAGCCTCCTGGATCGGGCCATCCTGGTGGTGATCCCCACAGCGAACCCTGAGGGTCGCCTGGCCGGCACGCGGCGGAACTCCAACTCGTTCGATATGAACCGTGACCTCCTGGTGCAGTCCCAGCCCGAGATCCAGGCCAACGTGGCCTTCCAGATGGAATGGCTGGCCCCGGTGGGCCTCGACATGCACGGCTACGTGAGCGCCTCGCTGGCGGACGGCCTCACGAAGCCGCACAACCCCGGGATCGAGTACGACCTGTTCGTGAAGTGGAATCAGCGCCGGCTCGACGCTAACGAGGCCGCCCTCGCCAAAGTCGGGATGGAGATCATCCGCCCCGTGAACGACTGGAACGCAGATGCGAAGAGCGGCCCACCGCCGGTCGGACCGGCGTATGCGGAGGGCTGGGATGACTGGGGTCCGTTCTACATCCAGACTTACATGGAGTTCTACGGCGTGGACAGCTCCACTGTGGAGATGTGCGACAGCGACGCGGGCTGCGACGGCCGGTTCGGGGGGAAGAGGGCCCAGTACGTCGGGTTCTATTCCTCGGCCGATTTCTGGCTTCAGAACCGGGCGGACATCCTCCACGACCAGCTGGAGATCTTCCGCCGAGGGGTGGAGGACGAAGGCCGGGTGAATTGCTGCGATGACTCCTTGGTGGCCGACCGCGGGTTCGACGAAGAGAACCACAACTGGACGGTCGAGTACCCCGAGGCGTACGTGATCCCGTTCGACGGCGCCTCCTCGACGGACGCCCAGCGGAGCGACGCCGAGGCGAACCGCATGGCCCAGTGGCTCATGCACAACGGGATCGAGGTCCATCGCGCCACGTCAGGCTTCTCGTGGAGCGGCCAGACCTTCGAGGAGAACTCCTACGTCGTGTGGATGGACCAGGCCCTTCGAGGGATCGCGCTGACGGCGTTGAGCGCGGGCCAGGACGTCTCCGATCGGATTACCCAGCTCTACGCACCCCCGGGCGCGTGGAGTCACGGGTATCTGTGGGGCGCCGACGTGGTGGAGATCCCCAGCGGCGCTTCGTTCAGCCCGGCAACCGCTCCCATCGCCGGTCTGAACACCCTCGAGGGAGGGCTCCGTGACGCGACGGCGCCGTGGCATGCTGTCACGCTTCGGGGGACCGCGGAGGTCCGAGCGATCCTGGACCTGATTCGAGACGGGATCGAAGGCGAGGTGGCCGAGGTGCCGTTCACCACCGCCACAGGCTCCGACATGCCGGCCGGCTCACTGATCTTCCCGCAGGCCGCCGCCGGGGTGCTCGAGGCGGCGGGGCAGGAGGCTGGGATGTGGTTCGAGCCGGTTTCGTCCAAGCCGGCCACCACAGAGCTGGACGAGGTGCCGCGGGTAGCGATCCTGGTCGCCGACGCCAGCCCGGCGGAGAACGACACGTCCTGGTCGCTCCGGCAGATCTTCGGGCCGGACGTGGGCTTCGTCACCACCGTCGCGGGCAAGGACTCGCTGGACCGGTCTCCGACGGATCCGCTGGCGAACTACGACGTCATCTACAACACCGGCCAGAACTACCCGGCGGCGCGGCACGCCCGGGCGCAGGCGCGGCTGCGGGCGTTCTTCGAGCGGGGCGGAGGGTACATCGCGACCAGCGTGTCCTCGACGAACTTCTCGTTCCTGAACAACGCCCAGCCAGCTCTGATCGAGGGAACGCTCACCCAGGGGAGCGACTCGGCGGACGGCGGGATCGGTCGGTGGAGCAACGTGGGGTCCTCCGGCCCGCTGACCGGAGGTTTCTCGGCCACCGATAACCTGTACCTGCCGGTGAACGTGACGTGGTTCTCGAACTGGCCGGATGGCTCGACCGTCGACGGGCGATACCTGACGAACCTGGACACAATGTTCATCGCCGGCCTGTGGCGCGACCGGAGCGCCTCGGCGCGGAACGCCCCGATGATCGTGCACGGGACCACGCTGATCGGGAGCCGATACCTGGGCCTGACCACCAACCCGTTCTCCCGTGGCGATGCTGAACGCGAGTGGCCGCTGGTAGCCCAGGCGGCGCTGTGGTCGAACCTCACGGACGAGTAGACC
>JBOGVH010000406.1:0-1754 GCA_050695235.1 Actinomycetota bacterium | reverse complement strand
GTCGAGCGCGAGTACTACTTCAACGACACCGGCGGCCAGATGGACCGGTTCGGTGCCTCGGTGGAGGCCCGTTACCTGCAGCTCCTGGGGCGCCGGGCGGAAGTGCCGGAGGACGGTTACCACGGCGACTACGTCGTCGATCTGGCCAGGGACATCATGAACGAGCACGGCGACGCCTTCGCGGACCTTCCGCCCGATGAGCGGATGGCCGGCCTCCGGGGCGAGGGGGCGCAGCGGGTCCTCGACGGCATCCGGACCACCCTGGACCGGTTCGGGGTCCGGTTCGACTCCTACGTCTCCGAACGCGACCTCGAGGAGTCGGGGGAGATCGACGCCGCAGTTCGGCGGCTCCGTGAGGCGGGATACGTCTACGAGTCCGAGGGCGCCGTGTGGTTCCGCTCCACCGCGTTCGGCGACGACAAGGACCGCCCGCTGATCCGGGGCAACGGGACGCACACGTATTTCGCAGCGGACTGCGCCTATCTCATCGACAAGTTCGCCCGGGGATTCGACCGGATGGTCTACGTGTGGGGGGCCGACCACCACGGTGATGTCGTCCGGGTGAAGGGGGCCGCCCAGGCAATGGGGTTCGATCCGTCCGCCGTCGAGATGCTCATCTACCAGTTCGTGTCGTTCCTGCGGGGAGGCCAGCCGGTGAAGATGAGCAAGCGGGCGGGCACCTTCATCACGCTGGACGAGCTCATCGACGAGGTGGGCACCGATGCCGCACGGTTCACCCTCCTCATGCATTCGAACGACTCGCCGATGAACTTCGACATCGAGGACGTGAAGCGTCGGAGCATGGACAACCCCGTGTACTACGTCCAGTACGGCCACGCCCGGATCGCCAGCATCCTGCGGAACGCGGAGGAGCGGGGCGTGAGCATGAAGCCGATCGAGGAGGCCGACCTGGTGCTCCTGTCGACCGACGCCGAGCTCGACCTGCTGCGGACGATCGCCGAGTTGCCGGACCTGGTCCTGCGCGCGTCGGAGCTCCGGGGCCCGCACCGGCTTGCGCATTACGCTCAGCAGCTCGCCTCGGGGTTCCATCGCTTCTACACCGAGTGCCGGGTCATCACCGACGACGAGCCGCTGACCCAGGCCCGCCTGTGGCTGTCGACGGGGGCGAAGCAGGCTATCGGGAACGTGCTCGCCCTCCTCGGCGTGTCGGCCCCGGAGTCGATGGAGCGGATCGATGCCTGAGCGCGCGGCCGCGGCCGGCGGCCCCTGGCCGGCGAACGCCCGGTTCGGCCCGTTGGGCCTGTCGATCGGCGGCGTGCTCGCTGAGGATCTCGCCGCTCGGTACGGGACCCCCTTGCTGGTCGCCGACGAGGAGCACATCCGCAGCCGGTGCCGCACCTTCGCCAGGCTCTTCCCCCACCCGCTGTACGCGGTGAAGGCGTTCACGTCGCGGGCCATGATCCAGCTGGTGGCCGAGGAGGGATTGAACCTGCTGGTCGCTACGGGCGGTGAGCTCCACGCCTGCCTGTCCACGGGGATCGCCGGCGAGCGCATCGCCTTCCACGGCAACAACAAGTCCGAGGACGAGCTTCGCCTGGCGGTGTCGAGCGGCGTGTGGCTGGTGAACGTGGACAACCCTGCGGAGCTCGAGCGGCTCGATCCGATCGCCCGGGCGGCCGGCGTCGTTCAGCGCGTGCTCCTCCGGGTGATCCCCGGCGTGGGGGCCGGCGCCCACGAGGCCATCCGCACCGGCGCGGCCGGCACGAAGTTCGGCATGCCGCTGCCGGTGGTCG
>JBOGVH010000405.1:0-2159 GCA_050695235.1 Actinomycetota bacterium | reverse complement strand
CCGCTGCTTCGGCGGCTCGCCGCCGCCGGCTACGACGTGAGCGTGGGCGTCCTGCACGCCACCGACACCGATGCGGTGGTGGCCGAGCGGATGAACCTGCTCCGCGTGACGGTGCCGCCGTTCTCGGAGATCGACGAGGGTTCGGCCGACGCGTGCCGGGACATGATCCGCCGGGCCGACCTCCTCGTCGTCTGCGACGCGCCGTATGGTCCGGGAAACCTGGCGAACCTTCGGATCGCCCTCGAGGCCGCGCGGGCGGGGACGTCCACCGTCCTGTTCGAGCGGATGCCCATGGCCGAGCGGGACTTCGCCGGCGGCCGGGCCACCGAGCTGTGGGACGCGCTCCGCGAGATCTGCGAGGTGGTGGACCGCTACGACCAGGTGATCGTGTCGTGAGCGGCTATGACCAGATCGTGGGGCGATCGAACCGGTCGTCGGGCGGTCCGATGTCCTCGTTCGAGAGCTTCGGCGGGGTCAGGATCTTCTCGCCGCGGTGGGCCGGGAGACAGAACGACACCCTGGTACCGCCGGCAGGGACGGGATCGGCCCAGATGACGCCGCCGTGCTGGAGCACCAGGCGCCTGGCCATGTGCAGGCCGATCCCGATCCCGGATTGCTCTTTTCGAAGGATGTCCTCGCCGGTGGTGAAGGCCTCGTTGAACGCCTGGACCGCGACCTCCCGGGCCATCCCCAGACCACGGTCGGTCACCGACAGGACCACCCCCTCGTCCACGGTCCGAACCCGGATGGTGACCGGCCGGTCCTCGGGGGAGTACCGGCACCCGTTGTCCAGGAGCTGGCGGATGACCTCCGAGATCCGGACGGGGTCGGCCAGGGCCGGGAGACGCTCGGGGATCAGCCGCTGGATCTCGATGTTCGGGTAGTGCCGGTGCGCCTCGTCGGCCGCGTGGCGGATCAGGGGTGCCAGGTCGACCTCGGTGAGCTTCAGCGAGAGCGTCCCCTGCTGGAGCTCGGCGATCGTCAGCATCTCGTCGACGATCATCATCAGCTTCTCCAGCGAGTCGCTCAGCTTGTCCAGGAACTCCTCCCGCTCTTCCTCGGAGACCCAGCGGTTTCGAAGCACGTAGGCGATGCCCTTGGCCACCGTGATCGGGGTGCGGAGCTCGTGCGAGACGTTCGCCAGGAAGTCGGCCTTGGCCGATGTCACGCCGTCCTCGACCGGTTCCGAGTCCTGGACCGCCGCGGTGTTCAGCTCCCGATAGGCGCGCGCCGGGTCGGCGAAGCCCTCCGCGAGAAGCTCGGCGACCCGTGGACTGATGGTGACGTTTCCATCCAGGACCGAGCGGACGGCCCGCACGACCACCTCGGGGCCATCGGACTTCAGCAGGTATCCGGAGGTTCCCGCCGCGATCATCTCCGCAGCGGTGAACGGGGAGTCCAGGGAGGTCCAGCAGATGACCTTGGTCTGGGGAACCGTGGCGACGAGCCGGCGGACCAGCTCCGCTCCCGACAGGCCGGTCAGGCCGGCCTCGACCACGACCACGTGGGGTTGGATCCGCGCCGCGACGTCGACGGCCCGGAACCCGTCGGTCACGGCCTCGCTCTCGACATCGAAGCTCGACTTGAGTAGGGCGTATTGAAGCTGGGCCAGCCCGTCCGGGGTGTCGCACAGGAGCAGCTTGATGGGCACACCCTTGGTATCGGTTGAGCACTTGGCCGATTGAGGAAGCGCGCCCCGCCCGGCCGCCGCGGGACGGCCGTCGGCGATGCGGGTGCTACTCGACCAGGCCGCTTCGGATGGCGATGGCCACGGCCTGGGCTCGGTCGTTGGCCCCCAGCTTCTCGAAGATCCGCTCGAGATGCGTTTTCACCGTGTGGGGGGAGATCCCGAGGTCGTGCGCGACCTCCTTGGTGGTGGCCCCGAACGCCACCTTCTGGAGGATCTCCTTCTCTCGGGCAGAGAGACCCGGGACGTCCGGGCGCTTGTCGGCGAACTGGACCTCCTCGATGAAGGCCTTGGTGAGCTGGGGGTGGATGACGGCCTTTCCCTCGACGGCCAGGCGGGCAGCGTTCACCAGCTCCTCGGCCGATGCGTCCTTCAACAGGTACCCCGAGACGCCCGCCTGGATGGCCTCGGAGATGGAGGCCCGGGACTCGTCCACCGTGAACAGGATGACCTTGGTGTCCGGGGATGCCTG
>JBOGVH010000404.1:0-1583 GCA_050695235.1 Actinomycetota bacterium | reverse complement strand
GCATGGCGCGGCGGAGTACGTTCGGCTCGGGCAGGAGCCCATCCTCGGTGAGGAAATGCATGCACCGCGCGGCGAGGTCGTCGTCGTCCAGCGACTGGATGTAGTGGTTGTTCTTCCATTCCAGCTTCTGTGTGTCGAACGCCGCGGGGTTGCTCGATACCCGCCCGAGCTCGAACGACTCGATCAGCTCCTCGCGCGACAGGAACGTTGTCTTCTCGTCCTTCGACCACCCCAGCAGGGCCAGGTAGTTCATCAGCGCCTCCGGCAGGAACCCCTGCTCCCGGAAGGCCTCCACCGACGTCGAGCCGTGCCGCTTCGACAGCGGCTTCCCGTCCTGGCCCAGGACCTGGGGCAGGTGCGCGAATTGGGGCGGCGTCCCGCCCAGCGCCTGGATCACGGCGAGGTTCCGGGGCGCGGCGGCCAGCAGGTCGTCACCTCGGATCACGTGGGTCACGCCCATCAGCAGGTCGTCCACGGCCACCGCGAGGAGGAACGTGGGCGAGCCGTCCGAGCGGAGAATGATGAAGTCCTTCAGGTCTCCGGGGCCGAAGTGGACCTCGTCCTTCACCAGGTCGGCCACGGTGAAGTCGCGTTCGGGCATGGCGAACCGCAGCGCGAACGGACGGCCCTCGGCCTCGAAGGCTGCTCGCTCGGCGTCGGTAAGGTTCCGGCATCGGCCGTCGTAGCCGGGGGCCTCGCCCCGGGCCAGGGCGGACTTCCTGCGCTCCTCCAGCTCCTCGGGGGTGCAGTAGCAGCGGTAGGCATCGCCCTGAGCCACCAGTCGCTCGGCGTGCTCGTGGTAGAGGTCGATGCGCTGGGACTGTCGGTAGGGCGCGTGGGGGCCGCCCACATCGGGGCCCTCGTCCCAGTCGATCCCCAGCCAGCGGAGCGATTCGATCAGGCCGTGCACGGCCTCCTCGGTGACCCGGCTGGCGTCGGTGTCCTCCACCCGAAGCACGAACTGCCCCCCATGACGACGGGCGGTGAGCCACGAGAACAGCGCGGTCCGCGCGTTCCCGACGTGGATCGATCCGCTCGGGGCCGGCGCGAACCGGGTGCGGACGGTCATCGATCCTCTACCGGGTTCGCCAGCACGCCGATCCCATCGATCTCCACCTCGACCCGGTCGCCGGGCTCCAGCTTGCCCACCCCCTCCGGCGTGCCGGTCATGATCACGTCCCCCGGCAGGAGCGTCATGAACTCGGTGACGAACTCGATGATGGTGGCCACCCCGAACACCATGTCCGACGTGCTCGCCGACTGGCGGACCTCCCCGTTCACCCGGGTCTCGAGGTGGACGTCGATCGGGTCGAGCTCGGTCTCGATCCACGGGCCGAGGGGGCACGAGCCGTCGAAGCCTTTGGCCCTGGTCCACTGCTCGTCCTTCTTCTGGAGGTCACGAAGCGTGACGTCGTTCCCGCACGCGTAGCCAAGGATGTACAGGCTGGCATCCTCGGCCCTCACGCTCCGTGCGATCCGGCCGATCACCACGGCCAGCTCGCCCTCGTAGTCCACCCGGCTGCTGATCGGCGGGAGCGGGATGGGGTCACCGGGGCCCGAGATGCTGGTCGAGGGCTTGAGGA
>JBOGVH010000403.1:0-4405 GCA_050695235.1 Actinomycetota bacterium | reverse complement strand
GTCGCTCGTCGTCCTGTTCGTGGAGAAGGACCTCGGCGCCTCCCTCCTGTACTTCGCCATCTTCGTGGTGATGCTGTGGGTGGCCACCGGCCGTTCCGCCTACCTCGTGATCGGGGCGATCCTGTTCGCCGTCGGCGCGGCGGCCGGCTACCTGGAATTCGCGCACGTCCAGACCCGGGTTGACATCTGGCTCCACGCGCTCGACCCCCGCAAGGTCTTCGAGTTCGGGTACGGCCAGCTGGCCCAGGCCGAGTTCGGGATGGCGACCGGCGGCCTGGTGGGGGCGGGCCTGGGGCGCGGATCCCCCACCCTCATCCCGTACGCCTCCACCGACTTCATCTTCGCGGCCATCGGCGAGGAGCTCGGACTGCTGGGAACGGCCGCGGTGCTCCTGTTGTACGTCGTGCTCGTGGGCAAGGGCCTGAAGGCCGCACTCCAGTGTCCTGACGGCTTCGGGAAGCTGCTGGCCACCGGGCTGTCGGCGAGCATCGGGCTCCAGGCCTTCGTCATCGTCGCCGGCGTGACCCGCGTGATCCCCCTCACGGGGGTGACGTTGCCTTTCGTCTCGTACGGTGGGAGCAGCCTGGTCTCCAACTTCGTCCTGTTGGCGCTGCTGATCCGGGTGTCGTCGGGATCGGCGCGGGCGGAGGCCCGGTAGATGGATCGGCTCATCAGGCGGCTGGGTGCCGCCATGCTCGCGCTGTTCGTTCTGCTCCTCGGGCAGGTCACCTACATCCAGGTGGTCGCGTCGGAACGGCTGGCCGACAACCCCGCCAACGCCACCCGCCAGCTCATCGCCGAGTACCGGGTGGACAGGGGGAGCATCCTGGCCGCCGACGGGAGGACCGAGCTGGCGCTGAGTCGGAAGAGCCCGGGCCAGCTGAAGTACCAGCGCCACTATCCGCAGGGGCCGCTGTATGCCGACATCACCGGCTACTACTCGATCATCTTCGGGCGGAGCGAGCTGGAGCAGAGCTACAACACCTATCTGTCCGGCGACGCGCCGGAGCTGATCCCCCAGACGCTGATCGACCAGGTCCTGGGGAGGCCGAAGCGGGGCGCCACCGTGGTGACCACCATCGATCCGGCGATCCAACGGGCCGCAGAGAGGGAGCTGGGGAACCTGCCCGGGGGCGTGGTGGCAATCGACCCCCATACCGGCGACGTCAAGGCGATCGTGGCCAACCCCACCTACGATCCGAACGAGCTCGCCTCGCAGGATCCCAAGCAGGTCCGGGCAGCCTGGGATCGTCTCAACTCGGATCCGGACGAGCCGCTCCTGTCCCGTGCCATCGACGAGCTGTATCCGCCGGGATCGACGTTCAAGCTGGTGACGGCGGCGGCCGCCCTGGAGAACGGGTTCGGGCCCGACAGCACGTGGCCGAACCCGCCGGTCCTGGACCTCCCGCAGACCACCGCCACCCTGGAGAACTTCGGCGGCGAGCACTGCCTGGGCGGCGCATCACAGATCACGTTGGCGCAGGCCCTGACGATCTCGTGCAACGTGGTGTTCGGCCAGATCGGCCTCCGGCTCGGTGGGGCCAAGCTCGCCGACCAGGCCCACGCCTTCGGGTTCGCACCGGACGCCTCCAGCGGGGACGTCCCGTTCGACATCCCGTTCCAGGAAGGCGTGTTCCCCGAAGCGTCCTACTTCTCGGACCGGCTGCCGGCGGTCGCGCTGTCGGCCATCGGACAGGACAACGTGGCGGCCAATCCCATGCAGATGGCCCTGGTGGCGTCGGCCATCGCCAACGGTGGCTCGCAGATGCGGCCACGCCTGGTGTCGGAGATCCGCGACCCCAGCGGCCAGGTGGTCGAGAGCTTCGCCCCCGAGGTGTTCGGGCAGCCCATCTCGTCGCAGACGGCCATCCAGCTCACCCAGATGATGGTGAGCGTCGTGCAGAGCGGGACGGGCACGGCGGCGCAGATCCCGGGGATCGAGGTCGCGGGGAAGACGGGCACCGCCCAGCATGGTGAAGGGCTGGCGCCCCATGCCTGGTTCGTTTCCTTCGCTCCGGCCCAGAACCCCAAGATCGCCGTCGCCGTGATCGTCCTCGACGGCGGTAGCCTTGGCAGCGAGGCGACGGGCGGCGTGCTGGCCGCCCCCATCGCCAAGGCCGTCATGGAGGCGGCATTGCGATGAGTGACCGGACGAACGACCACGTGACCGCGCAGACGCTCCTCGGTGGCCGGTACCTGGTGGAGTCCGAGCTCGGCCGGGGCGGGATGGCCACCGTGTTCAAGGGCACCGACACGGTCCTCGGCCGTCCTGTGGCGGTGAAGGTCCTGTCCCCCCAGTACTCCGGCGATGCGAACTTCGTGACGCGGTTCCGCCGGGAAGCGCAGGCCGCGGCACGCCTGAACCATCCCAACCTGGTCTCCGTGTACGACACCGGCACGGACGACGGCATCCACTTCATCGTCATGGAGTACGTCGAGGCGAAGACGCTTGCCGACTACCTCCCCGGCGGCGGCCGCATCATGCCGGAGCGGTCCATCGAGATCGCCGAGGCGGTGTGCGACGCGCTGTCGGTGGCGCACGCGCACGGGATCATCCACCGCGACATCAAGCCGGCGAACATTATGATCACGTCGAAGGGCGATGTGAAGGTCACCGACTTCGGCATCGCCCGGGTGATCAGTGGGGCCGACACGTTGGCCCAGACGGCCGCGGTCCTGGGGACCGCGTCGTACCTGTCGCCGGAACAGGCCCAGAGCCAGCCGGTGGACCAGCGGAGCGACATCTACTCGCTCGGGGTCGCCCTGTACGAGATGGTGACGGGGCGCCCGCCCTTCTCCGGGGACTCGCCGGTGATGGTGGCCTCCAAGCACGTCTTGGAGCAGCCCACGCCCCCCTCGAAGCTGAACGCGGACGTCTCCCCTGAGCTCGAGGCCGTGATCATGAAGGCCATGGCCAAGAACCCGGACAACCGGTACCAGGACGCCGACGAGATGCGCGCCGACCTCGAGCGCGCCCGCCTGGGCCAGGGTGTCCAGGCGACGCCGCTCCTGCCAGAGGAGAGCGCACGGACCCAACGGATCGCCCCTACCGGGCCCCCCACCGCCGTGCTGCCGCCGGTCGCGCCTGGAGGTGGTGAGCGCCGAAGGTGGTGGATCCCGGCACTCATCATCTTGCTGATCCTGGCTGTTCTGGGCGGAGGGCTCTACCTCCTGGCGTCGAGCTTGCTGAGTACCAACACCGACACGGTCAGAGTCCCTCGGGTCCTCGGTCTCTCTCAGGAAGCGGCAACGAGCGTCCTCGAGAACGCCGGATTCAATGTGCGGCCCGAACCCAAAGTGACCGATAAGCCAAGCGAGGTCGGCTTCGTCATCTCGCAAGATCCCCCGCCCGAGACGGTCTTGGACGAGGGCAGTACCGTCACGATCACGGTCGGCAAGAGGCCGGCGCAGGTCGAGGTGCCCGATCTCACCACTCTCACCCGGGATGAGGCTGTTGCCGCGCTCGACGCGGCGCACCTGACGCTCGGGACGCCGAGCACCCAGCCGAGCGAGGAGCCGGAAGGGACCGTCGTCTCGCAGAACCCTCTTCCCGGCGAGAGGGTCGACAAGAACTCGCAGGTTGACATCGTCCTGTCGGAGGGGCCCTCGGACGTGACCGTCCCCAACGTCGTGTGCGAATCCCTCGGGAAGGCCGAGTCCGAGCTCGAAAGGGCGGGCTTCCAGGTGACCATCTCCGAGGATACGCAGTTCAATTTCGAATGCCCCAAGGAGGGCCGGGTGGCTGCGCAGGACCCATCCGGAGACACCTCAGCCTCGTCGGGTTCCACCGTTACCCTCATCCCGTCGACGGACGTGTCGCCGACCAGTCCCAGCCCGACGCCCAGCCTTTAGGCGGTCATTGCATGTGGTTCGCCACCGAGGAGTTCTCGCCCGACGAGCGGGAGAGGCTTGCCCCCTACTTCACCAACCTGGACGGCCCGGTGTTCGCGCTGGTCAACCTCCCTGAGGTGGTGAAGGGGGCACTCTTCGCCCGGTACTCCCGGACGCCGAAGTCACTCCGGCGGTTGTTCCTCGACGAGTTCGCCGATGAGGTTGGCCAGGCGACCACGACGGGGACCGTCGGCACGGGACGCGCCGAGAAGCTCTACGACCGGGTGTTCTTCGAATACGGCGACGACTCGGTGGCCCAGCTCGGCGGCGTGCATCTGGCGTGCGAGCAGGCTTCGCAGCTCCTGTGCAAGGCCCTGGAGTGGGGACGCCTCGCCGCGTACCTCGAGCAGTCCACGCGATACATGCGCTACGACGACCACCCGGGCGGGCGGTGGCGGGTCACCGTTCCGCCCGAGATCCAGGGCTCGAGCCTCGGCGAAGGATTCCGGGGCTACGTCGACCTGTCGTTCGAGATCTACGGCAAGCTGTTCGAGCCGATGGCGGAGTTCTTCCG
>JBOGVH010000402.1:0-5451 GCA_050695235.1 Actinomycetota bacterium | reverse complement strand
GCCGAGCGAAGATCGTTCGGGAGCGGGCGACCTCGCTTCCTGGGTACGTCAAGAAATACCGAAGGCTCATCGCGAGTTACGGCTGGACGCCCGTGAGCTTCGCCGCCGACTACGCGGTGCCGATCGTGGTCCGGCCCACCCGGGTCCGGATCTCCTAGCCCACGTGCGCGCGCTCGTGGCGGTACCGGGCGCGCCCGGGGGCATCGAGCTCCGCGACGTGGCCGATCCCGAGCCCGTGCCGAACCAGGCGCTGGTCGAGGTCCGCGCCGTCTCCCTCAACCGAGGAGAGTGCGTCACCCTTCGGCAGCAGACCGAAGACGGCTGGCGCCCGGGCTGGGACCTGGCCGGGGTGGTCCTCCGGCAGGCCGCCGATGGGACCGGGCCGGCGGCCGGGACCCGCGTCGTTGGATGGGTGAACGGCGGGTCCTGGGCCGAGCGGACGGCGGTCCGGACCGACCACACGGCCGAGCTTCCGGACGATCTGGACTTCGACGTCGCGGCCACGCTCCCGGTTGCCGGCCTGACCGCCTTGGGGACGCTGGCTCGGCGTGGTGCGCTGCTCGGCACGCGCGTCGCGATCACCGGCGCGGCCGGCGGCGTGGGCCGGTTCGCGGTACAGCTGGCCCATCGAGGCGGCGCCCACGTGACCGGCATCGTGGGACGACCGGAGCGAGCCCAGGGCCTGGCGAAGCTCGGGGCCGATGACGTCGTGATGGGGCTCGAGCGCAAGGGCGAGCCGTTCGATCTGATCCTGGAGTCGGTCGGCGGCGCGTCGCTCGCGGCGGCCATCGACCGGCTCGCGGCGGAAGGCCTCGTCGTCTCGATCGGCAACTCGTCGAACGAGACGACGTCCTTCGACCCCCGCATCCTCTACCGAAAAGGCGCGCCGCGCATCGAGGGCTACTTCGTTACCTGGGAGCTCCTCCACGGGCGGATCGGCTCCGAGGAGCTCTCGTACCTCGCGTCACTCGCGGCCACCGGCGGGTTGGAGTCCCGGATCGACCTCCGGGTCGCCTGGCACGATGCGGCGTCGGCCGTCGACGCGCTGCTCGAGCGGCGGGTGGCGGGCAAGGCCGTCCTCACGATCGATTGAGCCCGCCGCTCAAGTAGAGCTCGATCGAGTCCGTACCCTAGGACAACGTGCTCGAGCTGATCGACCTGTCCCGTCGCTTCGGCGATGTCGTCGCCCTCGATTCCGTCTCGTTCTCGGTGGCCGAGGGCGAGATGGTCGGCTTCGTCGGCCCGAACGGCGCCGGGAAGACAACCGCGATGCGCATCGCGCTCGGCGTTCTGGAACCGGACCGAGGCGATGTCCGGTGGCGAGGGAAGCCGGTGGACCAGCGCGTCCGACGCCGGTTCGGCTACATGCCGGAGGAGCGTGGCCTGTATCCGAAGATGCGCGTGCTCGACCAGCTGGTGTACCTGGCCAGGTTGCACGGGCTGGCCCGGGGCGACGCGGCCACCGAAGCCCTGAGGATGCTCGACGTGCTCGGTGTGGCCGGCCGGGCCGGGGACCGGACCGATGCGCTGTCGCTGGGGAATCAGCAGCGGGTGCAGCTCGCCGCCGCCCTGGTTCACCGGCCCGAGGTGCTCGTTCTCGATGAGCCGTTCTCGGGCCTGGATCCCGTCGGCGTGGATGTGCTCTCAGGGGTGCTGCGGGAGCGGGCGAAGGCCGGCGTCCCCGCCCTGTTCTCCAGCCATCAGCTGGACCTGGTTGAGCGCTTGTGCGAATCCGTGGTGCTGATCAACAGGGGCCGCATCGTGGCCGCGGGCCGGATCGCAGACCTGCGCTCGCGCGACCACCGGCGGCTGGTGCGGGTTGAGATCCTCGGGGCCGCTCCCGGCTGGCACGCGACGCTTTCGGGCGCGCGAGTGGTCGATCAGTTCCCGGACGGCGCGATTCTCGAGCTGTCGGACTCCCTGCAGGAACGCGACGTCCTGGATGCGGCACGGGCTGCCGGCGACGTTCGCCACTTCAGCGTGGTGCAACCCTCGCTCAGCGAGATCTTCCGCGAGGCGGTCCGGTCGTGAGGGTCGAGAGCGATCGTGGAACCTATCGGTTGGTGGCCCGGCGGGAGTTCGTCGAACGGGTTCGGGATCGGAGCTTCCTCATCTCCACGGCCATCACGCTCGTCGTCCTCGTCGGGTTCATCGTGGGGACGTCCCTGCTGAACAGGGGCACGAGATTCGACCTCGGCGTGGTGGGAGCCGACGCCCGGGCGACGGCTGAGCGGGTGGTCGATGCCGGGAAGGCCCTGGGCTTCGAGGTCACGGTCCGCGACTACCCGAGCGAGCAGCAGGCGGAGCCCGCGGTCCGTAGCGGCTCGGCCGACGCGGTCCTCGTGGGCGGTACAGAGGTGATCGTGAGATCGCAGCCCCCCGAGCAGCTCCTGGCGGCCATCCAGTCTGTCTCGACCAAGGAGCGGGCCAGGCAGGCGCTCGAGCGGTCCGGTCTTCCCCCGGACCGGATCGACGAGGTCCTGAACGTCCAGCCGCTTCCGGTCAGGGCGCTCGAGCCCGTCGACGAGCGCCGCCGGCAGAGCTCGGTCGTGGCATTCATCGGGGTGCTCGCGCTGTACGGGCAACTGTTCGCCTATGGGTACTGGGTGGCGTCCGGCGTGGTGGAGGAGAAGGCCTCCCGCGTGGTCGAGGTGTTGCTTGCGACGATTCGCCCGTCCCAACTGTTGCGGGGC
Source organism: Actinomycetota bacterium (assembly GCA_050695235.1). GTDB lineage: Bacteria > Actinomycetota > UBA4738 > UBA4738 > HRBIN12 > AC-69. Next base: position 2,758 of record JBOGVH010000402.1, on the reverse strand, counting down.
AAGATCCTCGGGATCGGGAGCCTCGGCCTGTGCCAGCTAATGGTGATCGGCGGGGCCGGGCTGGCGGCGTCGGGCGCCGTCGGCACGCTCCGGTTCCCCGCCGGCGCGCTCTCGGCGATCGGCATCGTCCTCATCTGGTTCGTGATCGGGTTCTTCTTCTACTCCACGCTGTTCGCTGTGGCCGGCTCGATCGTCCCTCGCCAGGAGGACCTCCAGGCCACGATGACCCCGCTCACCATCCTGATCATCGCGTCGTTCTTCATCGGGGTCGGCGCGGTCCAGGACCCCTCGTCGACGCTCGCGTCGGTCGCTTCATACCTCCCGTTCTCCGCGCCACTCGTGATGCCGACGCGGATCGCGCTCGGCCACATCGCGCTGTGGCAGGCGCTGCTGTCGGCCGCGATCAGCATCGGGGCCACGTTCGCGCTGATCCCCGTGGCCACGCGGGTGTACTCGCGCGCCATGCTCCGCACCGGACGCGTCCGCATCCGCGAGGTCCTGCGCGTCGAGGGGTAGCGCTACCGGAGTCAGCCGGCGATCTCGGCGCACATCTCGTCGAACACACGCGAATGCAGATCCACGTCCTCGACGGTGGTCGCCGGTGACATCAACGCCATGTTGTGGAACGGGGTGAGCAGGATCCCTCGGTTCAGGGCGTACAGGTGCGTGAACTGTGCGAGGTCGTGATCGTCGGCCGCGGCAGCCTCACCCCCGGTGCGGGGCGGGGTCGGCGTGAACCAGTACTCGGCCCTGCACCCGAGGCGCTGCACCTCCCATGGCACGCCGTGCATCGCGATCGCCTCTTTCACGCCGGACGCCCACCGCTCGCCCAGCCCGATCATCCGGTCGAACGCTTCATCCGTCAGGACGTGCTCCAGGGTGGCCCGCATCGCCGCCAGCGAGAGCGCGTTGCCCGAGAGGGTTCCACCGATCCCGCCGACGTCGGTCGTGGGGAGCGAGTCCATGAACGCCTGGGCCCGGCGCGCCACCTCCTCGGTCATGCCGTAGCAGGCTGCGGGAACCCCGCTCGCGAGGGGCTTCCCGATCGTGAGGAAATCGGGCTGCAGGCCCCACGCCCTCGTGGCCCCGCCGGGCCCGGCGCAGATGCAGTGGGTCTCGTCGATCACCAGGTACGTTCCGTGCTCGCGGGTCAGCCGGCGGAGGGCGTCGTGGAAGCCGGGCTCGGGCAGGACGATGCCGATGTTCGTGAGCGCGGGCTCGGCCAGGACGCAGGCGACGTCCCCGTGAGCCAGGGCCTCCTCCACGCCCGCGAGGTCGTTGAACTCGATGACCCGGGTGGTCTCCGTCGGCTCGACCGGCGGCCCGATGTTGCCCGGACGGGAGCCCGGCACCCCGTCCTCGATCGTGATGATCGTCTCGTCCACCGAGCCGTGGTAGCAGTAGTTGAAGACCAGGATCTTCGGCCGGCCGGTGATTGCCCGGGCCAGGCGGATGGTGAACCGGTTCGCATCCGTGGCGGTGAGGCAGAACTGCCAGTAGGGGAGCCCAAACCGCCTGGCCATCTCCTCGCCGACCCAGATGGAGTCCTCGGTGGGCAGCATGAGCGTGATGCCCCTGGCTGACTGTTCCGCGATGGCCTGTACGGCGGCCTTCGGAGCATGGCCGGTCATGCCTCCCGTGTCGCCCAGGCAGAAGTCGACGTAGGTATGGCCGTCGACGTCGATGAACCGGGCGCCTTCCGCCTCCTCCACGAAGACGGGATGCGGTCCAGCCCACTCCGTCATCCACGGCATCGGTACCCCCGCCAGGAGCGAGTGCTTCCCCCGTTCGAACAGGACCCCCGATCGAGGGTGCTCGGACACGAAGCGCTCGACCTCGCGACCCATCAGCGCTCGAAGGTTCTCCCGATCGACGGTTCCTGCCACGTTTTCCTCCTTCGGATCCACGCGGAGCCTCCCGCCTGACCCGGACGTTCGTCAACCCGTCCACCAGGTAGCGCGCAGGCGCGACGCCCGGGTACGCTGCCCGAGAGAGGCGGGCGATGCTATGGCGATGGAGGGCAAGCGCACCATCCGGATCGGCCCCACGGTCGGCACGGTCGCGCCGCTCGGAGCCTCGGGCGCTCGCGTGCTTTCCCACGTGCCGCTCTTCGCCGGCCTTTCGGCACGGGATCTCCGGCGGATCGCCGGGTTGGCCGAGGAGACGTGGTTCAACCCCGGTCGCATCGTGGTGCAGGAGTCGAAGCCGGCATCCTCCTTCTACGTGATCCTGGACGGGACGGCCCGAGTGACGCGGCGCGGGCGGAGCGTCAGGAAGATCGGGCCCGGCGACCACTTCGGGGAGCTCGCGCTCCTGACCGGTGGGCCACGGACCGCCTCGGTGATCGCCGAGACGTCGCTGGACGCGATCCGGATCCAGCGGCCGGCGTTCCGCAATCTCCTGATGAAGGAGCCCGAGGTCGGCCTGCGGCTCATGGCCGGACTGGCCGAGCGGATCGCCGAGTGCGAGCAAGGGGTTACCGGCTAGATCCCGCTCGACGTCCCGGCGAGGCCGGTCCGCTCGTCGAGCTCGTACCGTGAGTGGCGTGGCCAGGCCGAGATCCTTGACCCGAGAGAACGTTCGTCACCTCGTGTCGCTCGTGTGGCAGGGAGGGAACCCGGCCGCCAGGGTCTACGACAGCATCGGGCCGGACTTCTTCCTGGCCCTGGACGAGGGGTGGCTGAACCTCGGGTTGTGGGAAGGCGACGGGACGGACCCATCCGAGGCTCCTCGGGCGGTCCGTCGGCTGGTCTCGACC
>JBOGVH010000401.1:0-4084 GCA_050695235.1 Actinomycetota bacterium | reverse complement strand
GCGGCGGGAACGACGTGATCTTCGGCCAGAACGGCAAGGACGTGCTGAACGGCGACGAGGGCAACGACTCGATCATGGGTGGCAACGCCAAGGACCACATCACCGGTGGCTCGGGCATCGACGCGTTGCGGGGAGGAAATGGCCCCGACGTCCTCAACGGGCTGGACGGTGCCCCTGGTGACTCGATCGTCGGTGGTCTCGGGCAGGACACGTGTCTGACCGACGCGGGGGACATCATCGAGGGGTGCCCGTAACCCGAGCTTGTCTACAGGAAACGCCGGTATCGGGGGTGGGTGTAAGCTTCGGACCTGCCCGTCGGGAGGAGAGGGCGCAATGGTGCGTCGGCTGATCATGGCCTCGATCATGGGGCTCGGCCTCGTGGCCGCCGGGTGTGGCGGCGGCGGCGAGGATGTCGATGTCACGCTTCAGGAGTTCGCGGTCGGAACAGACCCCGCCAGCGTCTCGGCCGGGGTCGTGACCTTCAACATCGAGAACATCGGCCCAGACGACACCCACGAGTTCGTCGTGATCCGCACGGACCTCGACCCGACCGCGCTGCCGACGGACGAGAACGGCGCCGTCACCGAGACGGGTGAGGGGATGGAGGTCGTGGACGAGGTCGAGGACATCCCGGTTGGGGATACGCCGACCCTGGAGGTCGATCTCACGGCGGGCTCGTACGTCTTGATCTGCAACATCTATGACGAGGCCGAGCAGGAGGCCCATTACCAGGAGGGCATGCGGACCGGGTTCACCGTGTCCTAGCCCGGTTAGCGCCTACCTCGAGCGGTCGCGTCGAGGAGGATCTGCGTAGCGAGGTACCGGCTGATCCCGAGCTTCTCGGCAATCTCGACCGGCTTCATCCCCATAGCTCGATAGATGATCGCCAGGTTCTCCTGAGCCTGGCTCCACCGCCGGGGTGAGGCGCCGGCGGAAGAACGAGGGGCTGGGACGGGGGTCGGCCTCAGCGAGCGGTCCGGCCGGGCTGGCGAGGGAGTGCGCACGGATCCCGGGGCATCCGGCCGCTTCTTGTACCGGCCCGTGGTCATCTCCTGCTCGGTGCGCTCGTTGAGGACCACGTATTGATCGGCCGCCTTGTTCACGCCGACCGCGACCATCGGAAGGCCCTTGCTGTTGCTCTTCACACACTCGGGCTTGGTGCAATAGTCGTACTTTTCGGCTCGTTCCGGGTGCAGCTCAGCGCCGCACGTCACACAGTTGGCCATGAGGTACCTCATACGCTGTCGAAGGGGAGTCTACGAGTTGCGCATTTGGCAACGTGATGGGTGCATCCGATATTCCCGGATGGCCGCCGAGACCGACAGAGGCTCGAGGACGATCGGCTCAGCCGATGAACGATTCGAAGCGATAGGGCTACTCGGGTGAGCCAGCCGAGGGCGATGCGCCGGCGGGTCCTCGCGTACGCGCTCGGGTTCCCCGGCGCACACGAGGATCATCCCTGGGACGAGGACGTGGCCAAGGTGGGAAGCAAGATCTTCGTGTTCCTCGGGATGGAGGACTCACCGGAGCCCGGGATGACCGTGAAGCTGCGCGAGTCCCACGAACAGGCCCTGACCGTCCCGGGCGCCGCCCCGGCCGGGTACGGGCTGGGGCGCTCGGGCTGGGTGTCGGTCCCGTTCGGCGATCGGACCCCACCGCTCGCCGTCCTCAAGGACTGGGTCGAGGAGAGCTACCGGGTGGTGGCCCCGAAGCGGCTCGTCGCCGAGCTCGGCGAGCATGCCTCCCGCCCGAGGGACCGCCGGCGAAGACCGGCTTGACGGGAGAGCCGAGGAAGTCAGAAAGATGCTCGGCCTCGCGGTGGATGCCGCGACGGACTGCCGGCGACAGGCGCGAGAAGGGCTGAACCTGGACGTGGAGGGCCTTCGGCGTCGGCGTGGGGTTCCACATTCCCACGGCACGACCGTCCACCAGGATGGTCGAGTTCAGCCAGCCCCCGGCGTCGCGATTGATCATCCTCCAGTGATCCGGCGGCGCCACCAGCTCGCGATCCTTCCAGCCCAGCAGGTACTCGTCCCACCACGGGATGAGCCGCACGATGCCGGGAGGTGCCTCGGTCGCCGATCCTCGCAGCGACCACAGGGCTCTGCGGCTCGTTGCCACTTCGACCAGTCGATCGTCGATGTCGGCCCAGGCCCGCCGGGCGTCGCCGGCCCGGATGCCCGACCATACGGCCAGGTCGGTCGGCACCGCCGGCCCGTGCGCCTTCAGGAATCGCACGGCCAGCTCGCCGAGCGCCGCGTCGCGATCCATCGGCTCCGGTTCCCCGATCCAGTCGCGGACCAGCACGAAGCACTGATGACGGCCTCGCTCCGGCCCGCGGCAGATCACGCCCTCAGCGGACGCCAGCCACAGCAGGTGCACCAGTGTCTGCCCCTGTGTTCGGATGCCTGCCTCCGCAGCCGCTCGGCGATCTCCGGCCTGGTGAGTCTCCCGTCCGAGCATCCGCTCGATCAGCCGGACTGCTGAGGCGGGCTGGTCCGGCGGCACGCCCTCCTGCTCCAGCCGGCGAAACGCATGTTGGATCCGCGGTTCGACGACCAGCGGCACGAGCCACCCGAAGTCCTCGGCGGCGATCAGGTGGAGGGTGCCCCGCATGGCCCAGGTGTGCACGATCGAGCGATCCCGCAACCGAGCCCGATCCACGCGCTCGGCCGTGAGCCCGTCGGTTCGGGCGGGGAAGGCCATCCGCGCAGCGGGAACGGACTGCGCCTGGATGCCGGTCAGATGCCGGACCAGGTCGTGGCCGAACGGCGCCTCGGTCGATGGAAATGTTGGGCGGCCGTGCGCCGGCGACGGGTCTCGTCGTCGGTGAGCGTCCTGATTCGGGGCATCCGGGCGAAGTGTAGGGTCGGCCGGTGACCGAGCGCGTCCTGAACGCCCGCGAGCTGAACCGGGCGCTCCTCGCCCGCCAGCTCCTGCTGCAGCGGTCCTCGTTTCCGGTGACCCGCGCGCTCGAGCGCGTCGCCGGCTTGCAAACGCAGTACGCGCCTTCGGGCTACGTGTCGCTTTGGACGCGCCTCCGTGATTTCCGCCGAGAGGAGCTGACCAGAGCGCTGGAGCGGCGGCGGGCCGTCCAGGCCACCCTGATGCGGGTCACCATCCACACGGTCTCGGCCCGGGACTTCCCGCTGTTCGCGTCGGCGATCCGGCGGGGGCGCCGCGACTGGTGGTCGGCCCAGTACCGGCACCAGGTCGAAGGCCTGGACATGGCGGCGATCGCCGAACGGGTTCGCAAGCATCTCTCGGCGGGACCTTGCCGAGCCTCGGAGCTGAAGGAGCTCCTCGCGTCCCAAGGGATCCCCGCCGTGGCCTGGTCGGGTCTGGGCATGTGGATCGACCTGGTGCGGGTCCCGCCGTCGGGGACGTGGGGTCGGCGGCGGGCCGACCTGTACGGCCTGGCCGATGATTGGCTGGGGACGTCGTCGCCGACGGAGGCGGAGGGAATGGAGCACCTGGTGCGCCGGTATCTCGGCGGATTCGGCCCGGCATCGGTGAAGGACATGGCCGACTGGGCCGGGCTGTCGGTTCGGACCCTCGCCCCCGTCGTGGATCGGATGCCGCTTCGCCACTTCCGAGACGAGCGGGGTGGTGAGCTCCTGGACGTGGCACGGGCACCGATCCCGGATCAGGACACGCCGGCCCCGGCCCGGTTCCTCCCCACGTGGGAGGCCACGCTGCTCGTCCACGCCCGGCGCACACAGGTCCTCCCGGATGAATACCGGCCCCTCGTCTTCAACACCCGGACCCCGCACTCGGTCTCCACGTTCCTGGTGGACGGGACGGTGGCGGGCATCTGGAGGCAGGAGGAAGGTCGCGTCCGCTGGGAACCGTTCGAACCCCTTCCGCGCGTCGTCCGGCGCGAGCTCGAGGAGGAGGCGAAGGGCCTGGCCGCCTTCCACGCCGACTGATGCTCGACCTCAGTCGAGGCCGTGGAGGTGGCTCAGCTTGTCGGGGTTGCTGACCGCACGGATCGCCTGCACCTGGTCGTCGGCGATGTCGAGGGAGACGACCACGATCGGATGGCCCTCCGGATCGAAGAAGACCGCCCCCGGCTGCCCGTTGA
>JBOGVH010000400.1:0-4542 GCA_050695235.1 Actinomycetota bacterium | reverse complement strand
GGCCCCGCCAGCACGCTGTGGGTCTACGCGGGGACGTGCTTCGTGGCGGCCGTAGTGTTCTCGCGGACCATCCCGACCGTTCGCCCCGACGAACGGCCGAAGGCTCGCCCCGCGGGCCTGCGGCACCTACGGTTCGATCGTCCGTTCGTCGCCGTGCTGGTGGCGAACGGGGCGTACGCGTGGATGATCGCCGGGGTGTACAGCACGCTGATCCCGCTGTTCGGCCACGAACTCGTCCGCCTCTCGCCGGTCGGCATCGGGATCGGCCTGGCCATAGCGCCGGTCACTGAATTCGCCGTGCTGTTCCCGGCGGGGGTGGCGACCGACCGGATCGGCCGCCGCGCCGTCATCGTGCCGTCCTACGCGCTCCTCGCCGCCTCCCTCGTCCTGTTTCCGTTCGCCTCCACGCCGGTGAGATACATGGTGGGGCTCGGCATCTTCGGCCTGATCACGGGCTACTCGGGCGTGCCGCAGGCGGCGATGCTCTCCGACCTCACCACCGAGGACACGCAGCGAAGCGCCGTGGCCGCGTTCCGGTTCGTCGGGGACCTGGGGTTCGTGATCGGTCCGCTCGTCGCCGGAGCGTCGGCGGACCGGTTGGGGTACGGGCCGGTGTTCGCCATCGCTGCGCTTCCCGTCGTGGTCGCGCTGGCGGTGCTGCTGTCGATCCCCGAGACGCTCGGAACCCTTCCGAAGACGGGCGACGCCCCGGGCCTATGACGTGCCGGGGCGAGGACTCGCTGGCGTGAGGGTCTCCGCGCAGATCGAGCTGGCCCTGCCTCCCGGAGAGGCGTGGCGCCGCCTGCTGGCGTGGGAGGACCAGATCACGTGGATCAAGGACGCCTCCTCGGTACGGGTGCTGACGTCGCATCGCCGGGGCGCCGGCGTGTTCGTCGCCGTGCGCACCCGGGTGCTGGGGGTACCGCTGCTCACCGACCGTCTGGAGGTCACGGTGTGGGATCCTCCCCGGCGGCTGGTGATGGCCCACCGGAGCCTGGTTCGTGGCGTCGGGGAATGGCTCCTCCAGCCAGCTGGAGGTGGTACCCGGTTCACCTGGACCGAGGAACTGGCCTTGCCGGTTCCGATCCTCGGTGAGCTCTTGCTGCTCGTGTACCGGCCGTTCATGCACCGGCTGATGCGCCGCTCGCTCTCGAACCTGGAGCGGATGGTTCACCACCAAGCGTAGCCACACCTCGCGCGTAGACTCCACACGAACGATGTCGCGCCTCAACGAGCGCCTCGAGCGGGCCCTGGAACGCGAGGCGCCCTCCTGGGGCATCCGTCCCGTGCCGGCCGATCGCCGTCGACTGTCCGGCCTCGATCTGGCGGTCCTGTGGGGTGACCTCTCGGTCGGGCTGCTGGTGATGGTCACCGGCGCCCTCCTCGTCCCCGCGCTCGGACTTCGAACCGCCCTCCTCGCGATCGTCGTGGGATCCGCGATCGGCTGCCTTCCACTCGCGGTGGTCGGCCTGGCCGGCGAGCGGGAGGGCGTGCCATCCATGGTGTTGTTCCGTCCGGTCCTCGGGCTGCGGGGCTCGTTCCTGCCCTCGGCCCTCAACCTGCTCCAGCTGGTTGGGTGGACGGCCGTCGAGTTCTGGGCCATGGGGCAGGTGGCCAACGTGGCCTCCAAGCGCCTGTTCGGCTTTGACGCGTCCCACTTCTGGCTGGCGTCGGTCGCGGTCATCTGCACGCTCCTGGCCTTCGGGGGACCCATCCTGGTCGTTCGGCGGTGGCTGGAGCGCTTCGGCATCTACCTGCTGATCGGCTCGGCCCTGTGGGTCACCGCCAGGGTGCTGGGATCGGCGGACCTCGGCGCGATCTGGCGGACCCCCGGGCGGGGAGGCCTGCCGTTCTGGCTGGCGGTCGACCTGGTCGTGGTGATGCCGATCTCCTGGCTCCCGCTCGTCGCCGATTACAACCGGTTCGCCCGGCCCGGTGGGGGCGGGTTCGCCGGCACGTACTGGGGCTACCTGGCCGGGAACGTCTGGTTCTATGCCCTCGGTGCGCTCCTGGTGCTCGTGGCAGGGGCGGGTGCCGACGTGTTCGGGATCGGGACGGCCATCGCGATCAGCGCCGGCGGCGGAGTCGTCCTCATCGCACTCCTCGTCGGGGAGAGCGACAACGCGTTCGCGGATATCTACTCCGCAGCGGTCTCGACGCAGAACGTGCTGCCGAACCTCCCCCAGCGCGCGCTGATCGCCGCGGTGGGGGCGACGGGGTTCCTCCTCGCCCTGGCCTTCTCGATGGACCGCTACGAGCTGTTCCTGTTGCTGATCGGGTCGGTGTTCGTGCCCCTGGCCGCGGTGTTCATGGCGGACTACTTCGTGCATCACCGTGGGCAGTACGGGGAAGGCGCGCTGTTCTCACCGACCGGGGTGAACGTGCGGGCCCTCGTGCCGTGGGCCGTCGGGTTCCTGCTCTACCACTGGAGCGCGCCGACCGGGCCGGTGGGGTGGGTCGAGGCCATGCGGACGCTCTTCCACGATTGGCTGCGCCTGCCGTTCCCCCTGTTCGACTCGGCCCTGGGGGCGAGCATCCCCAGTTTCGCCGCGGCCTTCGTCCTCTCGCTCGTCGTCCTGAGAACGAGACGCCGGGGTGGCCCTACTCGTACACGGCCCGAGGTGTCGGCGGGGGGGCCGCGATCAGCACGATGACGGCCGGTTCCTCCGAAGCGTTCCCGATCGTGAGCTCGGACCCCGCAGGTATCAGGACGGTGCCCCACTGGCCCAGGCGCTTTCGCCCCCTGTCGACCTGGATGGCCACCCGGCCGGCCACCACCGTGCAGATCGCGTCGGAATCCGGGTCGGAGATGGGGCCGAGGCCCTGCGCCCCCTGAAGGCACACGACCTCCGACCACAGGTGGTCGGACTCGAAGAGTGGCTCATGGCGGGGTCCGTCCTCGGAGAACCGGACGAGGTCGCGGAGGTCCTTCGCATCCATCGGGCGCAAGCGTAGCCGGGCACCGTTCGTATCGCCCCCGGACCCGGGTGGATAGACTGGGCCGCCGACCTGCACGAACGAAGGAGTCGCCGTGCCCACGTTCGTCTACTCCACCGACCCCCCGGCCTCCGTCCGCACCGACATCCTGGTCCTGCCGGCCTATGAGGGCCTGGAGGCCGGCCCCGGCGTCAAGGACGTGAAGGGAATCGATCTGCTGGCCCTGTACGCCGAGGCCAAGCTCAAGGGAAAGCGAGGCGAGCCTCTCCTCGTCCCCAACACCGGCGGGCTGGGCGTCGCGGCCAGATCGGTGCTCCTCGTCGGGGTGGGCAAGCGACGGGAGGTCACGACCGACTCGCTCCGCCGGGCGCTCGGACGGGTCGCGCCCCAGCTGGCCAAACGACGGACCGTGGCGACCACGTTCCCCCAGGTCGTGGGGCGTTCACCCGATGACGCCGTGCAGGCGACGGTGGAGGGCCTGCTCCTGGGCTCCTACCGGTTCGACCGGTACAAGTCGGGCAAGGACGAGGACCAACCGGAGAAGCCGGCCCTGCGTACCGTCACCGTCCTCGGGTCGGCCCGGTGGACCGGGCGGGCGGTGGTCCAGAACCTGGAGGAGTCGATCGCCCGAGGCGAGATCGTGAGTGACGCCGTGGCCTGGGCCCGGGATCTGGTGAACACGCCTGCCGGTGACCTCACACCCGAGGTCCTCGCCGGAGAGGCGGTACAGATGGCGAAAGAGGTCGGCCTTGAGTCCAAGGTCTGGACCGAGCCCGAGCTCCGGCGGGGAAAGTTCGGCGGCATCCTCGGGGTGGGGCAGGGGAGCGCGAACCCGCCCCGCATGATCGAGCTCAAGTACCGGGGAGGCCCGAGCAGTCAGGCCCCCATCGCGCTTTCCGGTAAGGGCATCACCTTCGATTCCGGCGGGCTGTCGATCAAGGACGCCTCGCAGATGGAATGGATGAAGTCCGACATGGCCGGGGCGGCCTCCATCCTCGCGGCCATGAAGGCCATCGCCCGGCTGAAGCCGAACGTGAACGTGATCGCGGCGATCCCGTCGTCGGAGAACATGCCGAGCGGGTCGGCAATCCGCCCGGGCGACGTGCTGACGCACCGCGGCGGCAAGACCTCCGAGGTGGTGAACACCGACGCCGAGGGGCGCCTGGTCCTCGCCGATGCCCTGGCCTACCTGGCCGAACGCAAGCCGCGGGTCATCATCGACGCGGCCACCCTCACCGGCGCGTGCATGGTGGCCCTCGGGCGCGATATCTACGGCGTGTTCGGGAACGACGGCGACCTCATCCGGGACATCCTGGCCGCGGGAGAGGCGGTGGGAGAGCCCGGGTGGGAGCTCCCCCTGTACCGGGAGTACCGTCGACTCATCAGGTCTCACGTCGCCGACGTCCGCAACGCGGGGAAGGACCGGTGGGGCGGGGCCATCACGGCGGCGCTGTTCCTCGCCGAGTTCGTGGGGGACATCCCATGGGCCCACCTGGACGTCGCCGGCCCGGCGTTCCCGGAGAAGGCCGGCGACCACTGGCCGAACGGCGCGACCGGCGTGCCGGCTCGCACGCTGGTGCAATACGTGCTGGCGAAGGCCAAGCG
>JBOGVH010000399.1:0-1969 GCA_050695235.1 Actinomycetota bacterium | reverse complement strand
CTGCAGGCCAGCGCATTCCGTGGACCCGTCCTGATCATCTCGTTCAACCCGCGGTCCATCGCCGCGGCCAAGCGCCTGACGCCGGCCCTGCCCACGGGCTTCCTGTCCACCCGGCCCGTCGATCCCGACACCGCCCTGGAGCACGTCCTCGACGCCGGACACGAGTTCGTCTTCCCCGGGTACCGGACGCTCCTGCCGGCCGGCCCTGCCTTCGTCGAACGGGCCCACCGGGCGGGCATACGGGTCGGCACGTGGACGGTGGACGATCGGGAGACCTTCGGCCGCCTGCTGGATTGGGGGGTTGATGCCGTCGCCACCGATGACCCGGCGATGGGGCTCGAGGTCCGGGCCGCCCGGACCGGCTCAGGGGGGTGAGACGACGCTCGGCGACGTGGTGACCGTAGGGCTCGCGGTCGGCGACGGAGAAGGCGTCGGGATCGGCCCGAGGGTGAGGGCGAGCGTGGCGGGGCGGGCGAGCGCGCCGTTCGGCAGGCTCGCCCCGATGACCACCTGGTAGACGCCGGGGACGTCCGGCTGTGCCGGAGGTCCGGTTGCGGGCCACACCACCTCGAGCGCCTGCCCGATCTGGGCGGGGAAGCTCGCGATCTCGTTCCCCGACGGGTCCAGCACGGAGACCGACCACGTCATCGAGGTCGATCCCCTGGCCCGGATCCAGATGTCGACCGGTTGGCCCGTGACGATGGTCGAGGTGGACAGGCGCGGGTTGTACAGCTTGGGCAGGCCGATGCGGGCGACGTCGGAGCGGATGCCCGGGAGCATCGCGTACAGGACCTTCCCCGGACAGGCGGTGAGGCCGGTGTCCCGGTGGCCCGAGATCGTGCGGAGCTTCACCTTCGTTCCGGCCGGATATCGCGTGGTGCGACCACCGCCGGAGATCATCACGGTCTGTGCGGAGGGGTTCACGTGGCCGACGTCGAGGCGCCAGGCGAGCAATCGTTCGAGCGCGCGTACCGCGGGCGCCGGAGGACGGACCTGATCGAAGTTGCCCATGACCGAGACCGAGAACGCGCCAGTGTTGAATCCCGCCTGCGCCGCGCCGATGACGTCGTTGGTGACGCCGCCGGAGCGGCCCTCGAAGACGTCGCCGAACCGATCGACCAGGAAGTTGTAGCCGATGTCGCACCAACCGCGGCCGTTCGTGTGGTACGCGTAGATGCCCCGGACGACATCGTCGGCCTGAGCCTGCGTGTACGAGTTGGACCCGGCGGTGTGGTGGACGAACCCCATGTCGAGGAAGTCGGCCACGAGCGGAGTGCAATTCATCAGCCGGGGGTCCGCGCCCCACTGCGCTCGGGTGATGATCCGGGGACGGCGGGCCAGGGCCTCCGCGGCCGACGGCGCGAACGGTCCCCCGGTGCCTCCCACGGCGACCGGACCAACCTCCCGAGGTCCGGTGCCCGGGCCGCCGGCGGTCCCCGAGCTGTTGATGAACAGGACACGGACGTTCCCCACGACCGCGCCTTTCGGTAGGTCCATCGAGAATCGGACGCACCGAGCGTCGCCTGTCCAGACGTACGTGGACCCCCGGTGAGCGCTCCTGTGCTCAGCGGTTCCGGGGTCGGGTCCTCCTTCCTCGTCGATCCGGATCGAGCGACCGAGCGAGGATCCATTGGGGCCGGTGGCGGCGACAACGGTCACGGGCCGACTCCCCGACTGGTCCCAGGTGAAGGCCAGTCCATCGAACCAGATCGGCGCGCACCGCCGGACGCGGGCGGTGCGCACCGCAGACGCGGCGCTCAGCTCTGCGTTCGACGTGAGTGCCACCGCACGGTCGGCTCGTGGCAGGAGGGCCCGGACGTCGACGGGGATGGAGCGGAGCACCGTCTCGGGCGCCGCGCCGCTCGGCGAGAGCGGCACGAGGCCGAGCGCCGCGCTCGCCGTCAAGACGACGACGAGGGCACGCGCGGCCCGGCGGGCGTGGGCAGTTGATTCGGCCATGGGCTGGAAC
>JBOGVH010000398.1:0-5773 GCA_050695235.1 Actinomycetota bacterium | reverse complement strand
GGCCCCGCCATGCCTCGTCGAGCCGTCCGTCGGCTTGGTCGAGGACTCGCGTGTAGGCGGTCACGGGCGGGAGCGCGTTCACGTAGCTCGGGAAGGTGTAGTAGGGCGCCATGGACGGCGTGAGGTTCCACACGTCGGACTCCGCGCCCGCGGTGGGCCCGAACTGCGCCTCCCGCGTCACGGCGAGGTCCTTGTCACCGCCACCCCACAGCGACCCGTGCCCGATCATCATGATGTGAGCCGAGAGGCTGGCGATGGCCCCGACGATCGGGCGGTTGCCCATGTGGCGGTCGTACAGGTCGGCCAGGCTGGGCTCGAGCAGGAACGCCGGGCCGTTCGCGTTCGGCTTCTGGATCCGTCCGTTCACCCGGACGTACTCGTCGACGAAGCCGGTGCGCATGGGGAAGGCCCCGGTTCCGATGGTGGAATGCCCGGTGGGCGTGTTCGACGGCGAGGCGCCGACCGTGACATGGGTGAACCAGGCGCCGTGCGGCCGGAGCGAGCGCAGGTACGGCCAGTCGTTCGGCCACCGGTTCAGCACGTCCATGCCTCCCGAATCCCAGATCAGGGTGAGCAACAGCCTGGGAAGTGGCCGGCCCTCGGCCGGCAGCAGGGCCTGGCTCTGGGACCTCCCGTCCGGCGCGGAGAAGTCGTACTTCAGCATCGCGCCCTCGGTGGGTGCGATGTCGGCGAGCGTGATCGGTCGGTGGTACAGGCCGGGTCGCACGTAGCCCGGTCCGTACAGGAACAGGGGGACGTCCTGCGTGTACGCGAACGGCGTCGAGTGGGTCAGCCCACCGTTCACGAAGTTCGGCTCCTCGGGGACGATCTGGATGTCCCCACTCCGCCCGGGGAAGTATCCGTGCCAGGTCCTGACCAACACCTCGTGGGAGAGGTTCGCGCACACCTGCTTCGCCAGCGCTCTCCCGGAGACCTGGGTTGGGACCGGCGGCCCGCTCGTCGGGGCGGGTGGGGTTGCCGACGTGCCACCCGACGACGTGCACGCCGACGCGAGCAGCGCGACGACCACGAGCAGACGACGAGAGGACCTCACGGGCGAGTGGGCAAACCTAACAGACCCCTCCCCGATAGGTGCAGAGAGCCGGTCCGTGCCTCGGAATCGGCCCGGCCGCCCAGCTCGCGTTCCTCGTGTCGGGGCCGATGATCGACCTCAAGCTCGGCGCGCTGTACGCCGGCACGTTCCGCAGGGGGTTCCTGCCGATGCTCGTGGTCACGGTGTTCGCCACGACGTTGGTCGGTGCCATGTGGGCGATGGTGGTGGCCGGATGAAGGACTCCCTTGCGGTCCGGGGCACGTCCCACGCGGGCTCGCACGGCAGAGAGTCACCCCCAACGTGGAGCCACGGCCCTGTCGCCGGCGGGCTGGTACTGGCGGCGTGGGCCGCCCTGTTCTGGTTCCTGTTGCTCACCCGACGCGACGACCTGTACCTGTCCACCAGGAAGTCATGGGTGGTGCCGGTGGGCGCGGCGCTGCTCACGGCGGCCGGCGCCGGGCTGATCGTTTCGGGGCGGGTCCGATCTCCGCGGCCCATCGGTTCACGCCAAGCATGGGTCATGGGGCTGATGGTCGTCCCGGTCGTGATGATCCTGGCCCTCCCGCCCGCCACGCTCGGCAGCTTCTCGGCGAGCAGACGGCCGGGCTTCAGCTCCGCGGGATTCGGCGGATCTCACGCCGACCCGGGAAGCGGCCAGCTGACGCTCGTCGACGTGGCCGCGGCCCAGTACTCGGACGCCGGGAAGCAGGCCCTCGCCAGGCGGGCCGGGGAGCAGGTCGATTTCATCGGCATCGTCACGCGCTTCGCCGACACGAAGGCCGGTGAGTTCCTGTTGACGCGCTACATCGTCACGTGTTGCGTGGCCGACGCCACCACCGCCCGGGTCCGCGTGGTGAACGTCCCTCCGGGGAAGTTCCAGGCGGACGACTGGGTGGAGGTGAAGGGCCCGATCTACCCCCTGGGCAAGCAGGTGATCGTGAACGCGACGTCGGTGGAGGCGGTGATCCCGCCGGCCAGGCCCTACCTCACGCCCTGACCCTCACTCCCGCCGGTTCCCGTTCCCCCGGGGGGGTCCCAACCCTGGTCTTGACCGAAGTCGGAGTCTTCGGCCACACTTCTACCCCAGGAGGAACCGATGGCCGACGTGATGGCGCCAGCGAAGTTGCTCGTCCATTGGCCCGACGATCTACGCAGGGAAGATGGAACCCGGGACGTCCTGCTTGCGGCGGCCAGGCGGCAGGTCCCAGGCGTGGAAGACGTTCTCGTGCTCCCCGACGGCGAGTCTGAGACTGGGCAGTACGTGTATCTGAAGTTCGCCGACAGGATTCTCCGATACACGCTCGAATGGGTGTGAGGTTCGAGCCACTCGGGCTCTAGCGGGGCGATCGCTCTGCGCTGTCTGCACGCCCCTGGGCAGCCGGTTTGAGGCCAGCGAGGGAGCCCCGATAGGGTGCGCGCGATGGCCGTTCGTGTTGGCGTCGGGCTGTTCACCGGTCAGATCCCCGAGGGGTCAGGGCGGACATTCGCTCGCGAGTACCGGGAAACGCTCGACCTGGTCCGGCTTGCCGAGTCCATGGGGTTCGACTCGGCCTGGGTCAGCGAGCACCACGGCGCCTCCGACGGCTACCTCCCGTCACTGCTTCCGATGCTCGCGGCCCTCGCCGCCTCCACCGAGCGGATGCAGCTCGGGACGGGAGTCGTCCTCGCGCCGCTCCACGATCCGCTCCGCCTCGCGGAGGACGCCGCGGTCGTGGACCAGCTTTCCGGTGGCCGCCTGATCCTGGGCTTGGGGATCGGATGGCGGGACGAGGAGTTTCGGATGTTCGGCGTCCCGAGGTCCGAACGAGCCATCAGGACCGCCGAGACCATCGACATCCTTCGGCGTGCGTGGACGGGGCGCCGGTTCTCGTTCGAGGGCAGGGCCTTCTCCTACGATCGGGTCAAGGTGACACCGCCGCCCGCGCGCGAGGGAGGCATCCCGATCTATCTGGGCGGATACGCGGACGCGGCGGTGCGACGAGCGGGACGGATTGCGGACGGATACATCACCGACGCCGACGCCGCCGAGGAGGTCCGGCCGGCCCTGTCGATGCTGGACGAGTCCGCGCGGTCGGCGGGGCGGGATCCCCGTTCCCTCGGGATCGCGCTCATCCAGAACGCGTTCGTGGCGAACGACGCCGATGCCTGGGAGATCTCGCGCGCAGGCGTCGCACACCAGCTCGGCACGTACCGGGCGTGGGAGGGGACCGCAGACACGCCGGAGGACGACCGGCTCGAGCCCACCCCCCCGAACGAGGAAACGATGAGGACCTGGACCCCCGCAGGGACGCCGGATGACGTGCTCCGGGCTCTCCGGCCGCTCGTCGAGGCCTTCGGCGATCGAGAGCTCCACCTCATCGTCCGGCTCCACTACCCAGGGATGGATCTCGGGCCGGCCGCAGGTGCCGTGGAGCTGTTCGGCCGGGAGGTCCTCCCTGCGCTGAAGGCCGGCTGACGGGTCGCGTCGGAGGTCCCGATTCAGCCGGTCCCATGAGTGAGAAGCGCTCGAAGGCTAGGAGGTGGCCTCCTCCGCCTTGACGACGCCGACGAGATGTCCCTCGGGGTCGGTGAACAGCCCGTAGGTGACCATGCCCATGTCGGTGACCGGCATGACCACCTTGCCGCCCAGGCTCTCCGCGAGATCCAGGTACTTCTGGGGGTCGTCCACCTCGGCGTAGATCGTCACGCCCGGGTTCTCGCTCTCTCCGGAGATCCCTCCCTCGATGCCCTTGCCACCGGCTTCCGTGTGCACCAGGCCGTAGGTCGGCATGGCCTCGTGCACCTGCCACCCGAAGAGCTGCGAGTAGTACGCGGAGAGGGCCTTCAGGTCCTTCCCGTTGATCTCGAAGTGCACCACCGGTGCGCCCATGTGGTCTCCTCCTTCTGTCTCGTCGGGCCCCAGGTCCGGACCCCTATTCACGGTGCGCGGCGGCAGCGGCCAGCCGCGGCAAGAAGTGCTTCCACCCTCCATCGTGCTCGGCGCGCTGCTCCTCGGGAAGATCCCGATGCACCAGATCGTGGCGTCCCCGTCGGGCATGAGTGTCATCTCGACGGTGCTCGATCCAGGAGGGACGTCGTCGTTCCCCTCCCACCCCCACGTGAACACCACCCGGCGCGGGGGATCGAGCTCGACGAACTCGCCGACCACCACGGCCTGGCCGATCTGCACGCGGTAGACGCCGCCGGGCCGGGCGTCGAGCTGCGCCGAGTCGCCCTTCCACCGGGTCATCTTGTCGGGGTCCGTGAGGAACGCGAACACGGTCTCGGGCCGAGCCTCGATCCGGAGCTCGTGGGCGAGCACATCCGTCCCCTCAGCGACCACGCAGCCTCCTCTCCTCGGCCTCCGCCACCCGCTTGAGGGTGGCGAGCTTGACCTCCCACAGACCATCGATGAACTCGCGGAGCTCCGCAAGGCCCTCGGGCCGGATCCGGTAGATGCGACGTGTCCCGTGCCGCCGCTCGGAGACGAGCCCGGCATCCTTCAACACCCCGAGGTGCTGGGACACGGCCGAACGGGTCACCTCGAAATGGGAGGCGATCTCCCCGGCGCTCATCTCCTCGTCGCGAACCAGGCGCAGGATCTGACGCCGGCGAGGCTCGGCGATGGCTCGGAGGGCCGCCTCCACGATGCGCAGCAGGTTAAGCCGGGCCTTACGTTAGTGTCAACTAACAACTGCTGGGATAGCGCGGAAGCGGTCTATGCCGCCGATGCGGGCCTGGCTCGGTACCGTCGGTAGCCGACCCCGATGGCGAACGCGATCGCGGCCAACGGGATCAGGTACCCCAGCCCGACGACGACGGCGAAGATCACGCCGAGGAACCCATCGACCGCCCGGTCCCAGGCCTCGCCGAGGCTGGGTCGCTCATGGGCCGCCGTTTGACGAACGCCGACGACGGCGCCCACCTCTCGGAGCGACACGTCGATCGTTGCGAGCGATGTCTGGTTCTCCAACAGGCGGAGCTGGCCCTTGATCTGCTCGATCCGGAATTGCACGTCCTGCAGCTGGTTCTGTACCCGAAGCGTGGACTCGATCGAGCTCGCCCGTCCCATCAGCCGCAGGAGCACCGCCTCCTGAGCCTGCCAGGTCCGAAGTCGTGCGTCGAGATCGACGAACTGTGACGTCACGTCCTGGCCCGAGATCGACTGCCCCTCAATCGAGCCCAGGCCTCGGAGGTCGTTCATGGCCCGGTCGAAGGCGGAGGCGGGAACGCGGATCGTGAGCTGGCCCGACTTGGCCTTGATCCCCTGCATGGACGAATCCTCGACGTAGCCGCCGTACCTTCCGGCGATCGTGGTGGCGGCGTTGAACGCCGTCTCGAACCCCCCGCTCTTCACCTCGATCGAGATGCCGGCGGTCTTCACGATGTCGGGACCGATGGGGGGAAGCGATCCGACCGAGGCTAGTCCTCCCCCGGCGACGGGACCGGCATCCTCCATGTTCACCGATCCCGACATCGGGACATCGGCGACCGGTTCGTCGCTCCCCACCCGACCCACCGCCTTCTCCGGTGCACGGGTGGCCGCGCCCGCGCCGCCACCCGCTGTGTCCCGCGACTGGAGCCCGCCACCCAACGTGGCAACGTATCCGACGATCCCGGCGAGCGCCAGGAATCCGATGATCGACAGCACTGCCTTGCGCATGGGGGCCTCCCTGGCCGGTCCGAACGGTCGAGCGGTTGGACGGGGGCGCGGGTTGCTGCGTTCCCGTTCAGCCGGAC
>JBOGVH010000397.1:0-9113 GCA_050695235.1 Actinomycetota bacterium | reverse complement strand
GAACCGGGGGTCTTCGGTGCGGAGCACGACGCTGCCGAAGATTGAAGTGGACATGCCGGCCCATGCTAGAGGAGGCGGACGATGAGACGACGGACGAACGTGCGGGCGTGGGTTCGGGTTGCCGCCGCTGCGGCGCTGTCTGCGGCGCTCGCCTGGTCGCCGGCAGCGCCCGCGCAGGGAGCGCCGGCCATCCGGGCCAGACTCGTCGTGGGAAGCCTGAACGTGCCGACCGCGTTCACCTTCGGGCCGGGAAACCGGATCTGGTACGTGGAGAAGGCCACCGGCCAGATCCGGATCCACGACCTCGGAACCGGGTCCGACACGCTCTTCGCCACGGTCCCCGGCGTGAACGCGGAGGGCGAGCGAGGGATGCTCGGGATCGCGCTCGACCCCGGGTACCCGACCGACGCCTCTGTCTACGTCTACGCCACCCGCTCGGTCTCCGGGGCCCTGCGCAACCAGATCCTCCGGCTCACCGATTCCGGCGGGACGGGAACCAATCGGACCGTGATCTTCAGCGCGCCGGCTTCCTCCAGCCCGTACCACAACGGCGGAAGGATCCTGTTCGGCCCAGACGGGATGCTCTACGCGATCGTGGGCGAAGGGCACGATGCCGGCAACGCCCAGGACATCACCCGGAACAACCGGGGGAAGATCCTTCGGATGACGCCGTCGGGGGGCGTCCCCTCCGACAACCCCTTCGCCAACAGCCGGATCTTCGCCTACGGGATCCGCAACTCCTTCGGCTTCGCGTTCGATCCCCAGAAGCACCGGATGTGGGAGACGGAGAACGGCCCCTCGTGCAACGACGAGCTCAACCTGATCCGCAAGGGCGGCAACTACGGATGGGGGCCGAACGAGACGTGCAGCGGCTCGTCCCCGGGCAATACGAACCAGGACGGCCCGAACCCGGTCATGCCGAAGCGGTGGTACACCCCCACGATCGCCCCGACCGGAATCGCGTTCTGCCAGGCCTGCGGACTCGGCTCGCGGAACAGTGGCAGGTTGTTCTTCGGCGCCTACAACACCGGTGCGATCAGGGTCGTCACGCTGAACGCACGGCGAACCGGCGTGACCGGCCAACGGATCGCGTACACCCATCCGTCCGGTGTCCTGTCGATGGAGGTCGGCCCGAGCGGGGTCCTGTATTTCAGCGACTCCGATGGGATCTACAAGCTCGTGCGGTCCTGACCGCCCGAGCGTGGGGCCTTCCCCCTCACCGCGGTCGGCGGTACGCTGCCTGAAGGAGCATCCGGCCGGTTCCCGGATGAGAGCGGACGATGAACATCGGACGGCCCAAACGGGTCTTCGAGGTGGAGCCGATCTCGATCCCGGTGCCCGAGATCCTGCCGGAGCCCGAGTCGGAGCCGGTGCCCCAGGCGGAGCCCGTCCCCGCACCAGAGCCCGTCCCTACCACCGCACCAGAGCCCGTCCCCACCACTGAGCCCACCGCTCCCTCGCCGTGAGCCAGGAGCTTCTCGAGGCCGGCATCCGGCCCCAGGGCCGGGCCCTCCCCGAACCGATCATGGGCTGGCGGGTCTGGACGCTTCACTCGAACCGTCGGCACACCGAGCTTCGGATGCATCCAATCGCCGGGAACGCCCCGCCGTGGCCGCCGCTGGAGCCGGCCCGCGCAGGGTGCACGCGCCGGCGTCGGCACCGGGGGCCGGAGCCCACCTGCACATGCGGGCTCCACGCCACCCGGGATCCCGACATGCTGCACCGAGCCCGGAACCCCTCAGTGGTCGGCACGGTGGCGCTGTGGGGCCGGGTGGTCGAGCACGAGCTCGGCTATCGGGCCGAGTTCGCATACCCCCAGCGATTGATGCTCGTCTGCCACCTTTGCTTTTGGCTGTGGGGCCCCAACCGATCTGCGGCGCGCGAGGTGGTGAGGCTGCGTGGAGGCCGGCTGGTGCCGTTGTGCGACGAGCACCTTCGGTTGTCACGTCGGTACGGTTATCCGTCGCGGCGATTCGCCGGGGCGAATGAGGTGGAGGTCGCGCTCCTGTCCACGTACGCCGTGGACCTGTTGCGGGTCTAGCGCTCCTGGGCCTCGTCCTCGCTGCCGGAGAGGCGATGCCGCGCCGCGGCCGCCCGGGCCAGTCGCTCCCTGAGTGAGAGCCCCCCGGAGGCGGCGGGCTCTTCCGGCGCTGCAGGCTCTGGCGGCGCGGCGGGCTCTTCTGGCTCGACCACGCGCTTCCTTCCCTTGGCCCGGGACAGCCGGGTGGCGATCGTTTCCTCCTCGGACGCGCCGTTACCGGCAGCTTCTTCCGCCGAGGCTTCCGCGACGTCCTCCACGGCCTGCAGCGGGGGCACGCTCGATTCGACCTTGGCCCGCTTGGAAGCGGTCGCAAGCTCGTGCTGAGCGTTGGCAAGTGCCTCTTGGACGCGTTGCAGCTCCGAGACGTCCTGGCGTCGCTGAGCCTCGAGCTCCTCCACCCTTGCGGCGAGTTGGGCGGCACGTTCGCCATCCTCTGCTCCACCGGTCGCGGGTGAGCCGGCCGCCAGCACTCGCTGGAGCTCCTCAGAGAGCTTCGTTCGTTCCTGTTCGACCTCCCGGAGTCGGACGTCGGCCTGTGCGGCTCGCTGTTCGGCCTGCCGCTGACCCCCCTCGAGCTGCGTCATGCGTTCCTCTGCCTGCTTCGTCACCGCCTCGAGCTGGCCAACCCGCTGCTCCGCCGCAACGGCCCGACGTTCGACCTCCGCGCCCCCCGCCTCGAGCTGCTCGATCCGAGCGTTCGCCTGCGCCAGCTGCTCGTTCGCCTGGCCGGCGTGCTCGAGTGCCTGCGCGACCTTCTCGTCGGCCTCCCGCGCTTTGTCCTCGGCCTGGCGCATCAGCTCCTCCGCCTGCCGAGCCCGCTCCTCGACCTTCACCATCTGCTCGGCGGCCTTGGCCACCGATTCAGCGTCCTTCGACTTCGAGGCTTTCCGGCCCTTCTGCCCCGCGATCTCCTCCTTGGCCCGGTCCAACTCCGCGGAGGCCATCTTGCGTTCCTCCTCGAACTGCCGAGCGGCCGACTCGAGCGATGTGGCCTTGGCGTTGGCGTCCGCCAGCGCCGCCTCGAGCTCGCCCACCCGCTCCTGGACCCCTTTGTCGCCACTCGACGGAGTGCCGCCCCCTTCGCCCGCCGGTGCGGACCCTCGCTCCTCAAGCTCGCTCTCCAGGCGCGTCACCTCGGCGGCCATCCGGTCCCGCTCGGCCTCCACCGCGGCCACGCGCCGAGCGACCGCCTCGTCGCCCCCCTTGGCCCGCTTCGGGGATTTCGCCGCCGCCGTCATGAGCTCCAGCTGCTCGTGGGCCGAGACCAGCCGCTCCGCGATCTGTCGCTTCTCCCGCTCGGAGGCGGCCGCCCGCTGCTCAGCCGTACGCAGCGACTCCTCCACCGCTTCCAGCCTCTTCTCCAGCTCCTTCTGCACTCGGGTGGCCCCGCCTTGGGCGAATCCCGGTGCCGGTCGGGCACCGTCCTGAGGTGAAACTTTGAATCGCCCCGATGCTCGCCGGGCCAGCACCGAGCCGACCAGCATGAGGACCGCGACCAGGATCAGCACGCCGATGACCAGTTGGACCGGCCTCCACAGCCGGTAGGCGGCGGCCTCGATGGCCGAGTACCGCTGGTCCACCTCGACCACCGCCGCGGCCTTGGGCTGGCTTTGCAGGCGGAGCGCCGCGAAGGTCACATACAGACGATCGCTCGACCCGGCCAACCCGGTCGGCACCGCCGCCTCGGGTTCGGTGATGAGGCTCGCGACGCCGCCCGAGGATCCCGTCCGAAACTGGGGGCTCCCGATCTGCGCCACGCCGATCTTGTCGTCGGCGTCGGTGGAGAACACCAGGGTGCCGTTGAGGTTGAAGATGCGGACGCGGAGGACCCGATCGTCCTTCATGACGTGATCCCTGACGTCCTTCAGGAGCGCCTTGTAGGCGTCTCCCTGGATCGGCTTCGACACCTGCGTCGCGGTGAGCTCCGAGAGGGGCTTCCTCGTGGTGTCGCCGACCGCCCGTGCCTGGGCCGCCCGCTGTTGGTCCCCCACCGAGCTGTAGGCGAACACGAACGAGAGGGCCATCGCGCCGGCGAGAGCCACGACGGCCAGGGCCCATCCGACCCGGCTCATGCGGGAGCTCGTCAGCTTTCGGACCGATTCCATGGGCGCGCCATCCCCGGGGCTTGGCGGTCGGCACGGCGAGCCGAGCCCTCATTGAGCCTTCGGCTGGGACGGGTGGCTCCTTGAACCTAAGGCCGGGAAAGGAGGCCGATCCGCCCTCCTCACCTCCCGGTCGGGGGGCGGGCGGGCGAACGCACAGCTAGCGGTTCAGGAGGCCGGCCACCACGTTGATGAGCATGGCCACCACCCCCGTGCCGAACACGTACGACAGGAGCGCATGACGGAAGGCAGTCGAGCGGATGTCTTTCACCGTGACGGCCGTGTCGGACACCTGATAGGTCATCCCGATCGTAAAGGCGACGTAGGCGAACTCCAGGTAGGTCGGGGTCTGCCGGTCGTTGAAGTCGATCCCCCCGCCGTTCGCGAAGTAGAGCCTTGCGTACCGCAGCATGAAGACGGTGTGGACGGCCCCCCAGGACAGGACGACGCTCACGGTCGCGATGCCCGTGATGAGGGCCCGGGCAGCCCGCTCTCGCCTGAGGCCTTCAGGAGGGTCAGCGCCACACCGAGCAGGCTCGCCGCGCTTGCGGTGATCAAGACCAGGTCCGCGGCGGCCCTGGAGTCGTCCTCGATCATGGCGAACTCCGCCGTAGCCCCACCGTCCATTCGCCCCACGCTGAACCAGACCGAGGCCACGAACGCGGCGGCCGAAACGCTCCACCCGATCAGGGTGGCCACCTGCCACGGCACGAGGAGGCTCGCGACACCGAAGGCCAGGACGCCCGCGCCGAACGCCAAGAGCACTCGTGTCCCCGCGGAGATGTGCGAGCGCTTGACGCCGCCCTGGTCGTCGCTTCCGGCCGTGCTCGCCACCGGGAAGACCTTACGCCCAATGGAGATTGGCTCTGGGAAGGTCGGGCGAGCATTTTCCCAGGTCCGGTGGGCGACACGGGGGCCGCGCGAAGCGGCCCCCGTGACGCTCTTGATGTCAGCCGACCGGCTGGAAGTAGTTGTTCGCCATGTAATCGGCGACGTTCCTGCCGAGCATCTCCGCCTGCACGTCGCCGGTTCGGAAGTGAAGGCCGGCCCAGATGCGGGCCTCGATGATCTCGTCGAGAGCATCCGAGAACCGGTCGAAGGAGCGGGTCTCACCCGGGAATTGAACGCTCGTCACGTCGAACCCGATCTCGTCCGTGCCGAAGAACATCTGCAGCACGCGGAGGTGCGCGCCGTCGTTGCAGAGGTGCCCCGACGGATGCTCGGGGTACGGTGCCGTGATGAGCGCCGTCCAGGCTGGGTCGGGCTCGGTCGCCGGGTTGCCGTCCTCTGCCGCCCGAGGGATCGCGTTCCACGGACGCCAGAAGTCCCAGTAGTACTTGTCGTTCCAGCAGTTGATCCCCGCGTCCGCAGCGCTCAGGTTCGCTATCGCGAACAGGCGGGCGCTGTCGACGAGGTCGACCTCGTACGTGGGATCTTCGACGAGGTTCCGGGCGACGGCGTTCCACGTCGCGACGGGATTGCTCTGCCAGAAGCGAGCGATGTGTGTCTGGTCGGGCGTGCGAACTGTGCTCGTCGCCGAGCCGAGCGCCTTGACCTCGTTGAACTCCGCCGCCCACTGAGCGCTGTCGAGTGCCGGCGGGCCCGCGGTGCGGAACTGCGAGGAGCTCTGGATGAGGAACGGTTCCACCCCGCCGACCCACGGGGTCGGGTCGAGGATCTGCATCCCGGCCGGGTTCAAGAGCGGCTGCCAGTGCCCGGGGTCGGGGTTCGGCACCCACGGTGAAGGCCCGAACCGTCCGTCGTTCTGCCGTGCCGCGATCATCGCATCGACCGCGGCGTTCCCCGCCGCGATCCCCAGTGTCTTGAACGGACCGTCCGGTATCAGGGCGAGCGAGACAGTGTACTCCGTGACGAGCGCTTGCAGCAAGCTCGCCCTGTTCGGGAACGGGATACTCGCGGGCACCGTCGAGACGATGTTGGAGAGAGAACGCCGTACGCCGCGGTCGCGACCGCCGCCTCCTTCGAGGCCCTCGAGGAGAAGCGCCTCTTGAGGAGATACGGCCGGTGATGTCTCGGCTCGATCGCGTTGACCGCGTCGTAGACGGCGCCTTGCGTCATCCCATATGGATCTGGGAAGCCGGCGGTGCTCCGCCCGCCGGCCCGGGGAGCGCGAGGAGCGTGTTCGCAGCGATCATGTTCCAGTGGGTCACGGCATTGCTCGCGGGCTCTCCGCTGGCCGGAGCGGAGAAACCGCTGAGAACGACGACCAGCGTGATGGCAGTCGCGACCGAGACTCGGATGGATTTCATCACTCCCCCTTCTGCGCCGACGCGAGGTCTAAACGCACTAGTCTCCTGGGGGGGACCTCCCCGTCGTTTCGCTGGTGTATCCCTAATCCATCAGCGGCCTGAGGCGCAAGTCGGCGACGCGGAGTGGGTACGGACCTGGCAACCCTCCATCGCGGCGGCGAGCGCAGGCGGTGGGACGCCTATAGGGTTCGGATGCGTGTGCTCAGGCGCTTGTCGAGCGCCGCAATCTCCATCGGTCCACCTCTTGGGGCGCCCTCCCACCCGTCGACCTCTACCAGCGGATCTCGGGCGGCGTGCCGACATAGCGCGGGAGGAGGTGGAGATGGAAGTGCGGGACGTGGGTCCCGATCACGGCCGCGAACACTCGTTCCACGGGCTCACTCTCCCGAAGCGCCTTGCTGAGCTGCGCCGTCACGGCGCCGATACGGGCAGCCTCCGCCTCTTCCAGATCCCCGAAGTGATCAACGTGGCGCTTCGGCGACACGAACAGGTGCCCGACGTAAGGTCAGATCAGCGTCGAACGGGGGCATGTGGAACGCGAAGACGACCTCGTCATCAACGAGCGATCCGCCGGGAACGTTGATGTCCCCCGCGATCTCACGACACACGAGGCAGTACTCGTCGGCCACGGCCGGAGTGTAATGAGTCCCGGCAAAGGCCCGGCGAAGTGGATAGAGCCTCCGAGCGCTGTCGAGGTCGCGGAGAGGGCTCGGAGACCCGGGGCGGGTCAGTGGAGACGAGCGGACTCGAACCGCCGACCCCCTGCTTGCAAAGCAGGTGCTCTACCGACTGAGCTACGTCCCCATGTCAACCGAGTTTGGCACAGATGATGTCTCCATGGCAGGGCTTCTGGCTGAGCGGACACTCCAGACGGAACTATCCTGGTCTTCGTCAACGATGGCGGGCGACAGGGCAGTGCGTGGAGAAGGCAAGTGACGGCTCGGGTTCGGGATGGCTGGATCCAGGGGGAGCTCCAAGGACCGAAGGGGCGAACGTATCGGGTCGAGCGGGAGCCACGCCATGACTTCTCCTTCGTCCGCCTGGCCATCCCCAGACCGAACCTCGTCCTGCACACCACGCAGGCCCCCGACCTGAAGGAGCGATACAAGACCTGGGACTTTCCCCCGCAGTTCGGCGTGGGGGATCACCGGATCGTCCAGCTCTTCCCGGTCTGGGCCCAGGGGAAGGCCTCCAAGGCGCAGGACGCTCGCGCGATGCAGATCGAGATCACGGGGTTCTCGAACATCGCCCGGTGGCTCCCCTTCCGCCACGCCCTGCAGCCGCTCGTCGCGCTGGTGGCGTTCTTGCATCAACGCGGACTCATCAAGACGGGACTGTCGAGGCCGACCGACGACTGGCCCATCGCCGTGGACCACCTGCCGGCCGCCGTGTTCGACTACTACCGGCGAACGGCGGGCCTCTGGCCTGACATCCCTGGTGTCTACGGGCATATCGAGCTCCCCGGCGACGACCACTGGGATCCGGGTGGGTTCGACTATCCGGAGTTCTTCAGCATGGTGCGGGACGTGCTTGGAGGTGACCAGGACATGCGCATGGACGAGCTGATCAAGGGGCACCAAGCATACAGGGACAAGTTCAAGTCAAGGGGCGAGGATCCGGGTCCGCCGCCTCAGAACAGATCCGACGATTTCAAGGAAGGGTGGCGGCAGGCGCGTTTCGCAGCGAACAACCCGGAACCCTTTCTGCCCGAGGGTAGCTGAAGCATCCCCACTCCAGACTCCGTCGGCGGCGACCGGAGGATCTCCTACGGGTGATTGAACTGCCTCACCCTTGGCGACAGAATCGCGGCGCGGCTCTCGAGGCGCCAAAAGGGGGACTCCCATGCAAGCACCCCAGCTCAAGCGAGGCCTGTTCGGCTACACGTCCAAGAGCGTGCGTCTGATCCTGGCCGATCGCGACGCGAGGACCTCGGAGCAAGCCAGGGCGACCGAAGCTGTGGTGCTCGGGTTGCGCTCCGGGGCCGAGATCTTGAAGAGGCAACGCGCCGAACAGGCCGAGAAGCTCCGCGCGCTCGAGGCCGAGGCGGCCGACCTAAGGGCCGACCGAAACGCCACTCGTGGGGATCTCGAGGGAGCGGTGGCGGACGCGGCCCGCCTGGGGCTCGAGCTGACCGCCACGAAACGCGAACTGGAGACCGTCCAGCGGGATCTGGAAACCACCCGACACGAGATCGAGACCGCCCGAGACGAACTGGACCGGCAGGACGAGCGGCGCCAAGCCGCGGAGGAACTGAGCGGGACTCGGAGCGGCGAGATCGATGTCCTCCGGCAGGAGCTGGGCTTGGCGCGCCGGTACTTCCTGATCCAGAGCCATCGGGCCACGCGCGCGGAGGCGAGGATCGAGGAGCTGGAGGCCGAACTCCGGTCGGTGCGCGCCGAGCTCGATGGTGGGCTCAGCGCCGCCACAGCCGAGCTCGAGGCCGCGCACGCGGCCGTGGAGGAAGCCGCGGCACGCCCCGTACCGGTTCCCCCGGCCGGGGCGGAGGAGCCGTCTGCCGTCCTGGAGGTCGCGGGACGGACCATGGCCCGGATCATGGACGGTGCCCGGACCCGTGCAACGGAAGAGCTTCGGGAGGCCGAGCGGGCCCGCCGCGAGACCCTGGCGGAGATCGAGCGGCTGGCGGCGTGGCGAGACCGCCTGGCCCCCCTCGTTGGCGCGGTCCAGTCGACGATCGAGGAC
>JBOGVH010000396.1:0-2593 GCA_050695235.1 Actinomycetota bacterium | reverse complement strand
ACATCCAGTTCGCCATCGAGGATGGCGCCACAGTTGATGTCCATGTCTTCCTCAAGGCGCTTGAACATCGGCGTGTTGCTGGCCAGCTTGATCGTAGGCGCTGGCTTGGAGCCAAACATCGAGCCCCAGGATCCGAAGGGGGACCCACGGGTTCGTCGTGGGGATGACCACGTGCACCGGCGTGCCCTCGCCCTGGGAGATTCCCTGCTCCTCGGCCCGTTCGCCGTTGAACCGGACGGCCATGAAGATCGGGCTGCGGTTCGCGTAGAAGTCCAGGACCTCGGGCGCGTCGGGCGGGAGGAGGAACCCGTGCTCCCGAGCCCAGTTCCCGACGGCCGTGCCCCCGCCCTTCAGGACCGTGACGTCGAGGGCGTCGATCTGTGTCTCGAGCAGCACTTTGGCGTCCGCCGCCGCGGGAGTGGCGAGCGCGGCGAACTCGAGCACCGGCTGCGTCTCCTGCACCAGCCGCTGGAGCGTCCAGTCCCCGGCCCGCACGACCTTCGACGGCACGCCGGGCAGGGGCACGATCGAGCCGAATTCGCCCCCGACCCCAGCGAACTCGAACGAGGTCACGTAGTGCTCGACGCCCTGGTGATACGCGGCGAGCGTGGTGGTGCGGACCAGGGTGACGCTGCCGTTCGCGTTCACCAGCCCGCCGCACGCCCATGCCGGGCCGGCGGCCAGAAGAAGGATGAGGGTGGCGGGCACCAGGAACACGATCCGTCGGCGCATGGCGTGCCTCCTTCGGTCGGGTACGACCGAGCTTGGACGCCCGCTCATGCGGCCAGGTTCCAGGTTCCCGTGATCGAGCCCAGCCTTAGCCGGCGAGCTCGCGGTAACGTAAGCAGTCGGTGGTGTGGTCATTCACCATGCCGACGGCCTGCATGAACGCGTAGCAGATCGTCGGCCCGACGAACCGGAGCCCCCGCTTCTTCAAGTCCTTGCTCATGGCCTGGGACTCCGCCGTCTCGGCCGGGATGTCCGCCAGGCGTCGGCGTTTGCGGTTGATGGGTTGGCCGTCGACGAACGACCACAGGTATTCGGAGAGCGGCCCGACGTCAGCGCGGATCGCCAGGACCGTCCGAGCATTCGCGATCGTCGCGTCGATCTTCGCCCGGTTCCGGACGATGCCCGGATCCCGCATCAATCGCTCGATCTTCTCCTCGCCGAACCGCGCGACCTTGGCCGGATCGAAGCCGGCGAACGCGCGACGGTACCCCTCCCGCTTGTTCAGGATGGTCTGCCAGGACAGCCCGGCCTGCGCGCCCTCGAGCGTCAGCATCTCGAACAGGTGGCGTTCGTCCCGGCTCGGTACTCCCCATTCCTCGTCGTGGTACGCGAGCATGAGCGCATCGCCTCCCTCAGCCCACTCGCACCGCTTCCTGGCCATGGCGCTCCTCTCAGGCGAGCGGCAGGGGTCCGCTCGCGCCCGGCTCGTAGGACTCCAGCGCGTACAGCCCGTCATAGCGAACCACGACATCCCCGGCGATCCACAGGTCGCGGCTCCAGCCGGAGGAGAGGGCCGTGTACCGCCAGCGTACCGAGGCGAACCGTCCGGCCGGGGTTGCCACCTCGTCCTGTCCGAGATGCTCGTAGCGCTGCCGCTCCATGACCGGCTGGCACGTCACCGGCTGGAGGAACACGACGTCGAACTCCGTCGTTCGGGACCCCAGCCGGCTCGCCGTGACCACGTTGTAGGCCGGGGAAGCGTAGTCGAGCTCGACGTCCGGTCCCCAGACCACGTCGACCGCGACGCCGTCCCGGAAGCCGGTCAGGTGTTCGCCCTCGGCCATCAGCAGGATCTCGTGCGAGCCCGTGTTGATCCTCGTTCTCACCGGCCTCCACCCGGAGTCCGCGACGAGGTCCACCACCTCATGGTGCGGCTGCGGGAGGGTCGTCTGGATGTCGGAGAAGTACCGCCACCCGGCCGGACCCGGCGCGGAGCGGAAATCCTCCGCCCCCACCGCGTTCCCATCCCCGTCCATCACCGTGTACCGGCCGATCGGCATGCGGCCAATCGTAGGATGCCCACGATGAGGGTGGCGCTGTGCCAGATGAGCTCGGGCGACGACATCGAGACCAATCGGACGCAGGCGGGTGAGCTGCTCGGCCGGTCCGCGGATGGGGGAGCCGATCTCGCCGCCCTCCCCGAGGTGTGGACGTACATGGGCTCGGCCAGGCGCCACCGCGAGGTCGCCCAGCCAGTCCCCGGGCCGACGAGCGAGTGGCTGGCTTCCGTGGCGCGAGCGCGTTCGATGTGGATCCTCGGAGGAAGCGTGCTCGAGGCAGGCGGCGACGGCACGGTGTTCAACACGAGCCTACTGTTCGACCGCAACGGCGAGCTCGTCGCGTGGTACCGGAAGATCCATCTGTTCGACGTGGACCTGCCGGGGCAGCCGCCGATCCGCGAGTCGTTCACGTATTCGCCGGGGGAGGACGTCGTTGCGGCGCAGACGGAGTTTGGCGTGGCAGGGCTGTCGATCTGCTACGACGTCAGGTTCCCCGAGCTGTACCGGGCCCTCGTCACCGGCGGCGCCGAGGTCCTGTTCATCCCGTCCGCCTTCACCTACGAGACCGGCAATGACCACTGGGA
>JBOGVH010000395.1:0-5469 GCA_050695235.1 Actinomycetota bacterium | reverse complement strand
CCCTGCAGGCTCGGTGGAAGTGGCGGCCGCCCGAGGAGATCCCACCTCGGATAGAGGGTCCGGATGGGTGCCGGGAGCTCCTCCACCCAGAAGTCGCGGATCCACCGTTCGGGCGGGCCCTCCTCGTCGAACCGTGCATGGAACAGGCGGATGTCGAGGGCGGGGTCCCGCCTGGCCATCGCCGGAACGAGGTTTCGGATGTAGGTCCCGATCCCACCCGGGGTGTGAAACCACAGTTGATCGACGTGGATGGCGACGCCCGTCACCTGGGGGCCTCGACGCATTCCACACCCACCGGTCCCACGGTTGCGGCGTGCTCGGTCTGGGGGGCCAAGTCGAGCCGGTCCCCGGCCCCCATTTCGACGTCCCCGCTCTTGGTGTGGAAGGTGATCGAGCCGGTGAGGCAGAACAGCACCTTGTGATAGTCGTGCGAATGCCAACCGTATCGGTCGCCCGGCCCATTTCCCCAGAAGCGCGGCGGCGAGCATCCCTCCTCGGCCATCCGCTCGATGGCCTCCCGACGCCTGGACACCACTCCGGTGGTCAGGGTCGCACCGTTCACAGGCGGATGCCCAGGATCTCCCGGGCGCGAGCCAGATCCACACGCGGGACATGGACGAGCGCGAGGTTGCGGCCTTCTTCTGGCGATGGCACCTGCACCACGACCGCGATCCCGGCGGCCTCCAGGCGCTCAGCATCGGCCAGGCTCGATGAGATCCTGACGTAGTTGCCGTCGTACAGCGCGCCCTCTGAAGGTGGTCCAAGCTGGGCGTTCAGCTGGTTTCCCCAGACCCGCTGACTGGCTTCGCGCCAGGCGTCCGGCAGGAAGGGCGGGTCCCCCGGAGCCTGCGCTGGCGGCTCGTCGGCTTCTTCGCCCTCGTCGAGTTCCTCGTCCGCACCCTCGCTCATTTCATCGAGTACGCCGGCATCGCCGGTGAACTCGACGAGGACGGCCTGGGCCTCTGGAAGGTGAAAGTGGTGGATTACCACCTCCACAGTTTCGTCCGGTTGCCGGTTCCCCAGGCGAGCGCCGATGCCATGACGCTCGAGCTTGTCGACCAAATCGCCAGCGTCGTACGCCGAAAGCAGGCACAGGACGATCCGTACGGGATGCTCTTCGTCCTCGAAGAGATCCGTCGGAGGTACTCCTTCCTCGGATATATGGCCCATCGCGCGACCCGGCATCTACGTCGCGTCGCCGCGGCCGTGGACCGGTGGGACGCCTCGACGGGTGAACGCCGCTCTCGTGGGGAGGCCCCACGCCGTGTCCATGTGCCTGCGGGCTTGCAGCGCCCCGTACCCGGTTGCTTCCAAACGTCCAGCGAGGACCCACGGGTCGGGGTGCGGGCTCTCCTGAAGGAAGTACCGCTCGAGGGCGAGCACGATGGCCCGTTCCTCCTCGCGGGTGAGGCCGATCGGGACCTCGAACCGCCGCTCCCCGTTCACAGCGGCATGTTCCCGTGCTTGCGCGCCGGGACCGCCTCGCGCTTGGTCACGAGCATCCGGAGGGACTTGATTAGCCGGGCCCGGGTCTCGGCCGGCTCGATCACGTCGTCGACGAAGCCTCGTTCCGCCGCCACGTACGGGTTGGCGAACTTCCGCTGGTATTCAGCGATCAGCTCGGTGCGTCGGGCCGCGGGGTCCTCGGCCTTCTCGATCTCCTTCCTGTTCACGATGTTCACGGCTCCGTCCGGGCCCATGACCGCGATCTCGGCCGTGGGCCAGGCGAAGGACACGTCGGCCCGAAGGTGCTTGGAGTTCATGACCAGGTACGCGCCGCCGTAGGCCTTCCGAGTGATGACCGTCATGCGGGGCACGGTCGCCTCGGCGAACGAGTACAGGAGCTTTGCCCCGTGCCGGATGATCCCGCCGAACTCCTGGGCCGTCCCCGGCAGGAACCCCGGCACGTCCACGAACGTCACCAATGGGATGTTGAATGCGTCGCAGAACCGCACGAAGCGCGAGGCCTTCTCGGAGGACTCGATGTCGAGCGTGCCGGCGAGCACCTTCGGCTGGTTCGCGACGACTCCGATCGTCCGCCCGTCCAGGCGGGCGAACCCGATCACGATGTTCATGGCCCAGTACGGAAAGACCTCCAGGAACTCGCCGTCGTCCACGACGCGCCTGATGACCTCGTGCATGTCGTACGGCTCACGCGCCGAGTCGGGGATGAGACGGGCGAGGCCCTCGTCCCGGCGCTCGGGGTCGTCGACCGGCGCATACGACGGCGGGTCCTCCAGGTTGTTCGACGGGAGGAACGAGAGCAGGTGCCGCACCATGGCAAGGCTCTCCTCCTCGTCCTGGGCCACGAACGAGGCCACGCCGGATCGGGAGGCGTGGGTCATGGCCCCGCCCAGCTCCTCGAACGACACCTCCTCGCCGGTCACGGCCTTGATCACATCGGGCCCGGTGATGAACATGTGCGAGGTCTCTCGCACCATGAACGTGAAATCGGTGACGGCCGGCGAGTAGACGGCACCGCCGGCGCAGGGCCCCAGGATCGCGCTGATCTGGGGGATCACCCCGGAGGCCCGGACGTTCCGCTCGAAGATGTACCCGTAGCCCGCCAGCGATGCCGCGCCCTCCTGGATCCGAGCCCCGCCCGAGTCGTTCAGCTGGATGAACGGCGCGCCCGTCGACATGGCCAGGTCCAGGACCTTGCAGATCTTCTGGGCGTGCACCTCGCCGAGCGAGCCCCCGAACACCGTGAAGTCCTGGGATGCGACGAACACCTTCCGCCCGTCGATCGTCCCGTGGCCCGTGACCACGCCGTCCCCCGCGGGACGGTTGCGCTCCATCCCGAAGTCGTGGGACGAGTGGACGGCGAACGGGTCGGTCTCCTGGAAGGACCCCGCGTCGAGCAGGAGCTCCAGGCGTTCCCGGGCTGACAGCTTGCCCCGTTCGTGCTGCTTGCGGACGGCCTCCTTGCGATGGGCGTCGAGCATTGCCGCCTTGCGCTTGCGGAGCTCCTCGATACGCTCGTCGACCGTCCGGACCGGAACCTGGGGACGCTCCTCGGTCTTGGCCATGGTCCCCGGAGTGTAGCGCCCGGTAGCGTCCGGCTCGGCCGAGACAGCCGGGCCGGCTGGTCGCCGACCTTAGATGTCAGTGGGGACTCCTACCATCGGCCTCGTGGAGGTCACCGGAGAGCTCACCGCCTCGCAGCGCCGGACCTTCGAGCGGCTCATCGGGCCTGGCGAACGACCGCTCTTCCCCGCCGACGTCGTGTCACATCTACGGGATCGCATCGAGGAAGCCGTTCGGGCGGTCGAGCTCCCCGAACCGCTGTGGCTCGGCAAGTCGAGCCTGAACGACCTGGCCCGGTGCGCCGGACTGTTCGACGCCATCCGAGCGGGCGAGCGCGGGCCCTTCTCGTTCACCCCCCGATTCGCGGCGGGGCGGCTGGCCCACAAGGCGGTGGAGCTCGAGGTGGCCGGGCGGGTGGACAGAGACCCTCACGGCCTGGTCGAGGAGGCGGTGGATCGGCTGGTCGACGACGAGGCGTTCCGGGGATTCTGGGATGGCCTCGATAGCCTCCGGCGGGACGAGACGCTGATGGATGCGGCCAAGACCCTCGAGCTCTTCCGCTCCACCATGCCGCCCCTGCGACGGATGCGGCGGGAGCTCGCACCGTCTACCGAGTGGCACGTCCGGGTCGAGTTGCTCGGCGGGGCCGTGGTTCTGAGCGGGACGATGGACCTCGTGCTCGGCTCGGGATGGCCCGCGGAGTCGGGACGAGCCACGCGCCTGGCCATCGACCTCAAGACCGGTCGGGCATGGCCGGAGCACGCCGAGGACATGCGCTTCTACGCCCTGTTGCTCGCCCTGCGGTTCGGGGTGCCCCCGTATCGGGTGGCCACCCTGTACCTGGATTCGGGCGAGTGGCAGGCGGAGGACGTGGACCAGCGGATCCTCGACCGGGCGGCCGAACGCGTGATCGGGGCCGTCCGTACCGCGGCGGCATCGGAGGCTGGACGGGAGCTCGATCTCGCGCCCGGGCCCTATTGCCGATGGTGTCCTCGGGCCGGGGTGTGCCCGGTGAGCGCCTTTCCGCCCGAGCGGGACCTGGCCCCGCCAGACGCGCTCTCGACCATCGACTGAGACGCCAATCCGAGCCTGAGGTCCTGGCCCGTGAGCCGCTCGGTTACGTGTAGGCAGGCGGTTCCTTGGACAGGGCATGACGTTTTTACGATTCGGAGCCTATGATCCAAGTTTTCTTTGACGTTTTGTCGTTTCCGTGCCACAATCCAGGTCAAATGACAAAACGTCAAAGTCAGCATCGTGTGCCCGACCTGATCAGGGAACTCCTCTCCACGCGCTCGGCAGTCTCGGCCGGAGATGTTGCCAAGGCGGCGGGAATCTCCCGTCAAGCTGCTCATTACCACCTTTCCCACATGGTGGACGGAGGGGAACTCCTCCTGAGAGGGGCCGGGCGGGGGGCCCACTACGTCATCGCCACGGCCTTCGCGCACACCTACCCGACTGCTGGCCTCGAGGAGGACGCTGTATGGTGGGAGGTCGTCGCCTCTACACAAGAGCTCGAGGCGCTCCCCGCGAATGTCCGTTCTATTCTGAGTTACGCGTTTACGGAGATGCTGAACAACGCAATCGACCACTCACGAGGGCAGCGCGCCGATGTCCGCTTGTGGCTCTACGGGAAGACGATCGCATTCGAGATTCTCGACGACGGAATTGGTGCCTTTCGCTCGGTGCGGGAGCGCATGACGCTGCCGAACGATCTGGCGGCGCTCCAGGAAATCGAGAAGGGAAAGGCGACTACCGCGCCAGACCGCCACTCTGGTGAAGGGATCTTCTTTGCCTCTCGTGCAGTCGACCTCTTCCTGCTCGAAAGCGGTGAACTCCGGTGGTCGGTCGATAACCTGCGCGATGACACAGCCATCGGCGAAGTGGAAGCCCGTAGGGGCACGAGGGTCCGGTGCGAGATCTCACGAGACTCCGCGCGCGTACTGTCCGAAGTATTCGCTCGGTACACGGTCGACGAGGACGTGCCGGCCTTCCGACGGACCTCCGTGCGGG
The DNA here is from genome assembly GCA_050695235.1 of Actinomycetota bacterium. Classification (GTDB taxonomy): domain Bacteria; phylum Actinomycetota; class UBA4738; order UBA4738; family HRBIN12; genus AC-69. The sequence continues at coordinate 432 of JBOGVH010000395.1, read as the reverse complement.
TGCACCTGTTCGAAGTGGGGGAACGGTTCGTCTCGCGATCAGAGGCCAAGCGCCTCGCCAACCGGTTGGAGGGCTTCGAGGAGGTCGAGCTGGACTTCGACGGCGTCCGGGAAGTGGGTCAAGGCTTCGTCGATGAGCTCTTCCGCGTCTGGGCGCGAAATCATCGGGGCACCAGGCTCGTGCCCATCAACGCTCCGGCCGCGGTTCGCTGGATGATTTCAAGGGTGGAGCAGGATTCCGGTTAGCTTGTCGCATCAGCTCCCGCCGCATATTTTGCGTTCACCCATGAATCCGCGCGAGAGGTGGAAGCGATGGCCAAGGAGCTGTACGAGATCGGCGAGATCCCCCCGGCGGGGGAGGTCCCCACACGCATGCACGCCCAGCTGGTGCGGCCCGACCGATACGGGGACCCGGAGAAGTCCATCCAGGACG
>JBOGVH010000394.1:0-3690 GCA_050695235.1 Actinomycetota bacterium | reverse complement strand
GTTCAAGGTCGTCGACGTGGAGGGCGGCCAGGTCGTCGACCTGTTCGCGTTCGTCCGCGATGACTTCGCCGAGTACGCGAGCGCCGAGCACACGCGGGTCGCCGTCGACCGGTTGTTCCCGCTGGTGGGTGAGGCCTTCGTCACGAACCGGCGCCGGCCGATCCTGCGGATGGAACAGGACCGGTCTCCCGGCGTCCACGACATGCTGTGCGCCGCGTGCGATCCGGCGCGATACCGGCTGCTCGGGGTGGAGGGATGGCACGCGTCCTGCCAGGAGAGCCTGCAGCGCGTGACGACCGAGCTCGGGGTGGAGCGACTGGAGATCCCTCAGCCGATCAACCTGTTCATGGACGTGCGCGTGGAGCCCGACGGGTCCTTCGTCTGGGCTCCCGCACCCACGCGGCCGGGCGATCACGTCGTCTTCCGCGCGGAGCTCGACTGCGTCGTGATCGCGTCCGCCTGCCCGCAGGACCTCAACGAGATCAACCACCGCAATCCGACCTCCGTCGGGATCGAGATACTCAACGAGGTCAAGGGGTAGCGCCGCCGGCCGGGTCCCCACGTGGGAAGGCGGCGGCGCACCGAGTGAGATCGCTCAGCCGTACCCTTCCGACACCACCATGGCCTTCACGCACCGCTTCTCGCGACTCGCCTGGATTGCCTGCTCGGTCGCGTCGACCCCGAACGTGTGGGTCACGAGCTCTTCGAACGGGTAGACGTCCGCGTAGCCGGACAGGAACGAGAGCGAGGTGCCGATCTGGGAGTTGGGGTACGCGTAGGACCCCAGGATGTCCACGTCCAGGTTGACGATGTCCTGGGGGTTCAGCGCCATCGTCCCGTTGTCGGTGAAGTGTCCGAACTCGACAATCTTGCCGCCCTTGCGGACCAGGCGGATCGACTCCGCGAACGCCTCGGGCAGGCCCACCACTTCGACGACCACATCGGCTCCCAGCCCCCGCGTCATGCCGCGGACGGCTCGGACACGGTCGTCGATTTCGGGGAGCTCGTCCAGGGAGAGCACCTCGTCGAACCCGAAGCGCCGGGCCATCTTCATGCGTATCGGGATCCGGTCGATGCCGATGACCGGCCGGGCGCCCATCGCGCGCGCGGCCGCGCCGGTGAGGATGCCGATCGGCCCCAGCCCCTGGACGACCACCGACCTTCCCAGACCCATGCCCTCGCCCGCCCAGGGCATGCCCGGCGCGAACGCTCGCTCGATGGCGCGGGTGCCGCAGGCGATGGGATCGGACAGCGCCGCCATCTTGAGGCTCACGCCGCCGGGGAGCTTGAAGAGCCAGGTCTGCGGGAACAGGTACGTCAGGTCGGCATACCCGCCTCGAACGAACGGCTCCTCCTCACAGCCGAGCGTGATCCCGTAGATATCGACTTTCTGACAGAGGTTCTCTCGCTGGGGGAGGAATCGGCAGTAGTAGCAGGTGCCGCACGACAGGGTGGTTCCGACGACGACCGGGTCGCCGGGACGGAGCTCCGCCCCGAACACGTCGCGGGCGGGGAAATCGGGACCCAATCGCTCGAGGACGCCGGCGAACTCGTGCCCCATCACCAGCGGTATGGGCACCGCTAGGTGTCCCGTGTACATGTGCGGGTCGGTCCCGCAGACGCCGCAGTGCGTGACCCGGAGGACGGCGCCGTCGAGCGGCGGGGGCGACTCCGGGAAGCTCGTGACCTCGAGCTTCTCCGGAGCCCGCAGCACCGCCGCGCGGATCATCCTCCCGGTGTCTGCGCCACCCTCCGTCGTCTAGCCGCCGGCCACCGGCGGCGGCGCGACCATCCCGCGAGCCGGGGCCGTCGCCCGCCCTCGCATCCCGAACAGATAGACGCCACCGGCGACCACGATGCCGACCAGCCAGCTGAGGTCGGCGCCGTTCAGCAGCTCCTTCGACACGAACCCCTGGAGCGGCGTCACCAGCCCGAACTCGAACAGCCACCCGGTCACCAGGCCGATGACGAACGCCCCGATGCCGACCCAGTTGACGTCTCCGTAGATGCTCCGCTCGGGATCGGCGTAGAGCTCGCCGACGTCGACCTGTTGCTTCCTGAGCAGGTAGAAGTCGGCCAGGATGACCCCCGCCCAGGGCGACATCCACAGGATCAGGCCGACCATCCAGAAGTCGAAGGTCTGGGCGAAGTCGGGCTGTCTCAGGAAGATGATGGTCACCCCGTAGCCCACGGCGCCGGCGATCAGCCCCAGCACCAGCCGTGAGGCTCGGATGCCGGCGCTCGCCGCGGCCAGGGCCGAGGAATACACGTTCAGGATGTTCGTCGCGATGGGCCCGTGGAGCACCATCAGCATGACCAGCACGGCGACGAAGCCCCCGAACACCGATGTCACCAGCCTGGCGGGGTCTGCACTGGCGCTCACGCTCGCGATCGACGCCCCGAGGATGGCCAGCCAGACCGTGGGGACGAACATCCCGAAGTAGCTGTACCAGAAGACCGTCTTCGACGGGACCTTCTTCGGCACGAAGCGAGAGTAGTCGGACGCCCACGTGACCCAGGAGATGCCCCAGCCGACGCCGATCGCCGTCACGAGCGCCGTGATGCTGGAGAAGTGGGCCGCTCCGGTGAGTTCGCTCGTGAGGCCCCAGTCCACCACCCCGGGCCTGGTCCAGGCCAGGAAGCTCATCAGCACCATGATCGCGATGGTCACCGGGACCGTGTACTTCTCGAAGGTCCGGATGAGGTAGAAGCCGTAGACGCCGATCCCGACCTGGATGCCCATGATCAGGGTGACGATGACGAACCTGACGAAGAAGGTGTCCTCGACCCCGAATTCGCCGAGGATGCCCACGGCGAGTAGGACCGGGAAGTAGGTGTTGACGCCGATCCACCCCATCGTGAACAGGAACTGCATCGCGGCCGAGAGGTAGCCGCCCCGGCGCCCGAACGCCGAGCGGGACAGCACCATCTGGTTCACGCCGGTCTTGTGCCCCATCACCGTGAAGGCGGCGAAGATCCCGCAGCCGACGATGTTGCCGATGACGATGATCAGGATGGTCTCCAGGAGACCGAGGCCGAGCAGGATCCCGAGCGCCCCCAGGGCCCAGTTGATCGGCGCGATGTTCGCCCCCGCCCAGATCCAGAACTGCTGCCAGCCGGTGGAATCCTTGTCCTCCTCCGGGATCGGCTCGATGCTGTGCGCGTCGAGCCGCACTTCCGAAACCATCGTGTCCGCCATCTCCCCCTCCCCCAGTTCGCCGGAGTTGAGGTTCTCCGACTATCGCCGCGCGATCGTTTCGCAGCACGACATGGTGCCCCCGAAGCCGAAGGCCGCGCAAGTAGCTAAGGTCGGGGAGCGGGGGGGCGCAAGGGCCAGACTATGAAATTCAACGGGGCGCAGCGCCACACAATGTGCCGCGGCCACGACCCCGCTATCGGGCCGTCGCGCGCTCCGGGAGTTCGGCGCCGTCGTCGCCCCGAATCCGGGCCAGCTCCGTGAGCTCTTCGGGGGATGCCGGGGCGAGCTCCCGCACCGAGGACGCGATGAGGAGCTCGAACCCCGTGTTCGCGACCACCTCGTCCACCGTGACGCCCGGCTGCAGGGCCTCGAGCCGCATCCGCTTGGATCCCGGGTCGAACCCCAGCACCGCGAGGTCCGAGATCACCGCAGTCGGGCGGGACCGGGACAGCCCCGCCTGTGCCCGATCGTCCCCGCCGCCTAGATAGCCC
>JBOGVH010000393.1:0-3894 GCA_050695235.1 Actinomycetota bacterium | reverse complement strand
CCCCCGGACAGGGCGAGAGCCGGGGTGTCCGGGCCCGGGGTCGCGACGTGGTACTCCCGGATCACGTCGACCGTTCGCTGGTGCGCCCCGCGCCGGTCGATCCACGGTCCGGATGAGAATGGCGGCATGGTCTGCTTGCCCAGCATCGTGTTCTCCCATAAAGGAGAGGGGAGCAAGAGGCCGCGGAGGTGGCGATCCTCGGGGACATAGCCGATCCCGGCCTCCCGCCGCCTCCGGCTGGACCACAGGGTGATGTCGTCGCCGCCGAGGTGGATGCTCCCCTGCTGCGGCGGGCGCATCCCCATGATTGCGTCCACCAGCTCCCGTTGCCCGTTGCCCTCCACGCCGGCGATGCCGACGATCTCTCCGCGGCGGATGTCGAACGTGACGTCTTGCAGGGTCCATCGTTCCCCCATCCGAACCCCCATCTGTCGTACCGACAGCGTCACCTCGTCGGTGACGGTGGACTCCCTGGTCTCTGGGGTGGGCAGCTCGCTGCCGACCATCAGCTCCGCCAGCTGGCGGGCGGTGACGCCCTGGGGTTTGACCGTGGCGACCGTATGGCCCGCCCGGATCACCGTGATCGAGTCGGCGATCTCGAGGACCTCGTCGAGCTTGTGGGAGATGAAGATGATCGTGACTCCCCGGTCCTTCAGGTCCTCGAGGTTGCGGAACAGCTCCTCCACCTCGTGGGGGACCAGCACGGCCGTGGGCTCGTCGAGGATCAGGATGCGGGCTCCCCGATACAGCACCTTCAGGATCTCCACCCGCTGACGCTCGCCGACCGCGAGGTCCTCGACCAGCCGGTCCGGATCCAGCGGTACCCCGTAGGTCTTCGACAGGTCGCGGATCCGCTCCCTGGCGGCGTCGAAGTCGAGGACGCCGCCGTGCGTTGGCTCAGAGCCAAGCACGACGTTCTCCAGGACCGTGAGGTTGGTGGCCAGCATGAAGTGCTGGTGAACCATGCCGATCCCGCTCGCGATGGCGTCCTTGGGGGAGCGGAAGTGGACTTCCCCGCCGTTCGCGGAGATCGTCCCGCCGTCGGGCCTGATCATCCCGTACAGGATCTTCATCAGGGTGGACTTTCCGGCTCCGTTCTCCCCGACGACGGCGTGGATCTCGCCCGCCATGACGGTCAGGTTGACATCGTCGTTGGCGACGACGCCGGGGAACGTCTTGGTGATGGTCTTCAGTTCGACGGCAGGCGCTTGCTCATCCACCGGTGAACCTCACGTACGAAGGCAAGGGCCCGAGGATGGTACTCCTCGGGCCCTTGCGTGCTCCACTCCCTGCTGCTAGCTCGTCGGCACCGTGATCTCGCCGTCGATGATCTGTTGCTTGAATTCCTCGAGCTGCGGCACGATATCGTCGATGAACCCGCCGGAGGTCGCGTACCCCACGCCGTCCTTGGAGAGGTCGAAGATCAGGTAGCCACCCTCGAAGTTCCCGTCCACCTGGGACTTGATCGTGTCATATACCGCCACGTCCACGCGCTTCAGCATGGACGTGAGCACGTACGGCTTGAGCTCGTCGGGCACGCCCAGGTACTGGTCCGAGTCGACGCCGATGCCCCAGACCTTCGAGCCGGAGGAGTCGGAGAACTCCTTGGCCGCCTGGAACATCCCCAGCCCGGAGCCCCCGGCCGCGTGGTAGACGACGTCAGCGCCTGACTCGTACATGCTCGCGGCGATCTCCTTGCCCTTGGCGGGATCGTTGAACCCGCTGAAGTCGGGCGGCTGGCTGATGTACTTCACGTCGATCTCGATCTGTGGATTGACCGCCTCTGCTCCGGCCTTGAATCCGGCCTCGAACTTGTGGATGAGGTCGATGTCGACCCCGCCGATGAACCCGACATGTCCGGCCTCGGACTTCAGGGCGGCCGCCGCGCCTACCAGGAACGACCCTTGCTCCTCGGCGAACAGCAGGGAGGCCACGTTGTCGCTGGCCGTCAGGTCGTGGGCCTTCGGGCAGTTCGGCGTGTCCTTGTCGATGAACCCGTCGATGTCGCCGAAGTTCGTGTCCGGATACTTGTTCCCGGCAGCACAGACCGCCTCCGCGAACAGGAACCCCACCCCGATGATCAGCCGGGTGTTCTGCGAGGCCAACAGGTCGAGCAGCTCGGCGCGGTTGGTCCCGCCCTGGTTGGGCTCGAGCTCCTTGACGTCCAAGTTGAAGTCACCTGCGGCCTTGTCCAGGCCTCGCGCGGCGGCGTCGTTGAACGACAGGTCCCCGCGGCCGCCGATGTCGTACACGAGTCCGACGGGTACGGCGGGACCACCGCCGGTGGGGCTCGCCTCCGGCTCGGTGCTCTCGGCGCAGGCCGCAGTGACCAGCGCCAAGAGCCCGAAGACGGCGACGAACCGTGCGAGTTTCGTCATCAGCCCCCTCCTCTCTCCCCTTCCCGACGAATCATACGCAAGTGCTCATCCGGGCGGACGGGCCCGATCTCACTCCGTACCGAACAGCCGGTCCCCGAAGTCGCCGAGGCCCGGCAGGATGTATCCGTGGTCGTTCAGTTGCCGGTCGACGCCGGCGGTGAAGATGGGGACGTCCGGGTGTTCGGCCTGCATCTTGCCGATCCCCTCCGGCGCCGAGACGACACACACGAACCGGACCGACGCCGGGTCGCCGTCCTTCACGGCGGCGCAGGCCGCCGCGCCCGATCCTCCCGTGGCCAACATGGGGTCGAGTACCAGCACATGGCGACCGGCCACAACCGGCAGCTTGCGGTAGTACGACTGCGGAAGCAGGGAGGCCTCGTCGCGTTCGAGCCCGATGTAGCCCACGGCCACCTCCGGGAACAGCTCGGTCACGGCCTCCAGCATCCCCAGGCCGGCCCGGAGGATCGGAACGGCCACCAGGGTCTCGGCCAGGACCCGGCCCGTCGTCGGCTCGAGGGGCGTCTCGATCTTGACCTCATCGGTGGGGAGGTCCCGGATGGCCTCGAACGTGATGGCCAGGGCCAGGCGCTTGGCCAGCGTGCGAAAGACCGGTGGGGGGGTGTCGCGATCGCGGAGCTGGGTCAGGAGGTGCTCCGCCAGCGGGTGCGCGACCACGGTCACCACGCGCGCATCGTAGTCCGACGGCGGGTGTCCGCGCCGTCCCGCATGCCGGTGCTGCCGGATGCGATCGAGGGCGAACCGGTTGCCATCCCCCCGCTGGCCTGGCACGATAGGCGCCTGATGCGGCACGTCATCGGTGACTGGTTCTTCTACGGCGGGCGAGGCCCGGCGTAGTCGCCTGAGCCGAACGGAGCGCAGGGGACCCCGGGCCGAGTGCCCGGGGTTTTCTCATCCTCCCGGGCGGCCCGCCTGATGCGGAGGTTGCCATGGTCGTGGTGATGAAGAGGGACGCGACGGAGGCGGACATCGAGCGCGTCTCCGAGAAGGTCCGCGACGCGGGCGGGGAGGCCTTCGTCTCGCGCGGCGCGGTGCACACGATCATCGGCCTGGTCGGCGACACGGCATCGTTCATGGGCCTCGGCCTGGACAACTTCTCCGGCGTGGACCACCTGATCCAGGTGGGGAAGCCCTACAAGATGGTGGCCAGGGCGCTCCACCCTCAGCCCACGACCGTGAAGGTGGGGCCCGCCGCGGTGGGCCGCGAGACGTTCACGATCATCGCCGGACCGTGCGCCGTGGAGAGTGAGGCGCAGGCGCTCGCCGCCGCTCGGGGTGCCAAGGCAGCGGGGGCAACGATCCTGCGGGGCGGCGCGTACAAGCCTCGCACTTCGCCGTACTCGTTCCAGGGACTGGGGGAGCGGGGCCTGGAGATCCTGGCCCGATGCCGGGAGGACACCGGGTTGCCGGTCGTGACCGAGGTGATGGAGCCACGGGACGTGGAGCTGGTCGCGTCGTGGGCCGATGCCCTCCAGGTCGGCACCCGCAACATGCA
>JBOGVH010000392.1:0-2969 GCA_050695235.1 Actinomycetota bacterium | reverse complement strand
CGACAGGATCGGTCGCCGGCGAGCCTACGTCGGCCTCCTGCTCGTCATGGGGGCCGCCGGAACACTGTTCGCGCTAACACGCTCACTTCCGTTGCTCGTCCTGGCGGCCCTGACCGGCACGCTGTCGACCGACCCGAACGAGTCCGGCCCCATCACCTCATTGGAGCAGGCCATGATGGGAGGCGCCCCGGCGGCCATGCGGGCCAGGGTGTTCGGCCGCTACAACGCGGTCGCGTACCTGGCCGGGGCGATCGGCGCCCTCACCGCCGGTGGCCCCGATGCCTTCCGGCGCCTGGTCCCTGCTCTCCCCGCGGACCAGCGGTGGCTGCTCGCGTTTCCCGCTCTCGCGCTCGTCTGCGTGGCCCTCGCGGGCCGCCTCTCCGGCGAGGTTGAGGCGGCGATGCGTGCGGAGGGTGTGGGTCGAGGAGCGAAGCGACGAGGGGGACCCGCATCCCGGAGCGGGCATTCCCGCCCCCTGGCCAGTTCCCGACGAACGGTGGTGAAGCTCGCCGCACTCTTTGGGATGGATTCGTTCGCGGGTGGATTCGTCGTGCAGACGTTCATCGTGTTCTGGTTCGGCCGGAAGTTCGGAGCGAGCCCGGCCTCGATGGGTCTGGTGTTCTTCGTGGCTGGCCTCCTCCAGGCGGGCTCCTCCATAGCCTCGGGACGGCTGGCGTCCCGGATCGGGTTGCTGAACACGATGGTCTTCACGCACCTCCCGTCGAACGTGCTCCTGGTGTTGGTCCCGTTCATGCCGACGCTCGGATGGGCGGTGGCCGCCCTCTTGGCGCGCTACGCGCTCTCGCAGATGGACGTGCCCGCCCGACAGGCCTACGTCGTCGCCATGGTCGATCCGAGGGAACGTACGGCCGCGGCCGCATTCACCAACACTGCGAGATATGTGACCCGCCCGTTCGGGGCGCTGGGGGCCGGGGTCCTGATGGAGCGGGTGGCGTTGGGATCGCCATTCGTGGTCGCCGGCGCCCTGAAGATCGCCTACGACGTCTGGCTCTTTGCGACCTTTTGGAAGGTGCCCCTGCCGAAGGAAGGGGCCGGGGCCTCGCTCGCCGAGGCCGTTACTCCTCTTCCAGCTCCGCCTGCGTGATCACGGGGGCCAGGGCCACGACGTGCGCGCCCTCCTCCACCCGCATAGTGCGCACGCCCTGGCTGGCCCGGCCGACCCGCCGGATGTCGCCGGCGGCCACTCGGATGACGATGCCCGAGGAGGAGATGACGAACATGTCCTGGCCCTTCGAGCCGACGAAGGCCCCGGCGAGGAGCCCCGTCTTCCGGGTCAGGGAATGGCCGATGACGCCCTTCCCTCCCCGGCCCTTCGTCGGGTATTCCTTCAGCGGCGTCCGCTTGCCGTAGCCCTGCTGCGTCACGCTGATCAGCTCCTCGCCGGCCGAAGCCGGGCCGACCGCGATGACCTCGTCACCTTGACCCAGGCGCATGCCGATCACGCCGGCCGTGGCTCGTCCCATCGGCCGAACCAGGGCCTCCTTGAACCGCATCGCCTGGCCGTTCCGCGACACCAGGATGATCTCGTCCTTGCCGTTGGTCAGGAGCACGTCGATCATCTCGTCGCCCGGCTTCAGGTTCACCGCCGTGAGGCCGGTGCGTGGGGAGTCATACTCGGGAAGCGGGGTCTTCTTCACCATCCCCCGTTTGGTGGCGAAGAACAGGTACGCGCCCTCGTCGTAGTCCTTGAGGTCGATCACGGTCGAGACCCTCTCGTCCCCCGTGATGCTCACGCCGGGAAGGTTCGCCGCGTACAGGCCCCGGGCCGTTCGTCCGGCCTCCGGCACCTCGTGGACCTTGACCCGGTAAACCTTGCCCCTGGTGGTGAAGAACAGCAACCAATGGTGCGTGGACGTGGTGAACACGTGGCTGACCACGTCCTCTTCCTTCAGGTTGGCCCCTCGGACCCCCCGACCGCCCCGTCCCTGGCGGCGGAACGCGTCGATGGGTTGGCGCTTGACGTAGCCGGCCCTGGTCACCGTGATGACCACGTCCTCCTCGGCGATCAGGTCCTCGACGTCGAGCTCGCCCGCGTCGGGGCGGAGCTGCGTCCGGCGGGGGTCGGCGTGCTTCTCCTTGATCCCCGCCAGCTCCTCCTTGATGACGCTTCGGATCTTCTTGGGGTCCTTGAGGAGCGCCTTCAGCCGCCGGATCGTCGCCAACAGGTCCTTGTGCTCCTGCTCGAGCTCTTCGCGCGCAAGGCGGGTCAGCCTGCGGAGCGGCATGTCCAGGATATGGTTGGCCTGGATCTCGGTCAGCTTGAACTGCTCCATCAGCTTGGTGCGGGCCTCCTCCGCATCGCGCGAGCCGCGGATGATCTTGATCACGGCATCGAGGTGTTGAAGCGCGATGAGCAGGCCCTGGACGATGTGGTCCCGCTCCTCGGCCTTCCTCAGCTCGTACTGGGTCCGGCGGGTGACCACGTCGACCTGGTGGTCGGCGTAATAGCCGACCATCTCGGCCAGGTTGAGGATGCGCGGCACTCCATCGACCAGCGACAGCATGATCGCGCCGAAGCTCTCCTGGAGCTGCGTGTGCTTGAACAGCTGGTTCAGCACCACGTGCGGATTGGCGTTTCGTTTGAGCTCGATCACCAGGCGCATCCCCTGGCGGTTCGACTCGTCTCGTAGGTCCGCGATGTCCTTCAGCTTTCCGCCCCGGACGAGTTCGGCGATCTTCTCCGCTAGCCGAGCCTTGTTCACCTGATACGGGAGCTCCGTGACGACGATCCGCTGCCGTCCCTGCGACGTCTCCTCGATCTGGGTGGCCGCCCGGACCTTGATCGAGCCTCGGCCGGTGGTGTAGGCGTCCGTGATGCCCTGCTTGCCAAGGATGGCCGCGCCCGTCGGGAAATCGGGTCCCCTGATGAACTTCATCAGGTCCTTCGGCTTGGACTCCGGATGGTCCAGGTAGTGCACGACCGCGTCGATGACCTCGCCCAGGTTGTG
>JBOGVH010000391.1:0-2039 GCA_050695235.1 Actinomycetota bacterium | reverse complement strand
CCCCCAATACAGCGGCGAGTACCGGGTCAGCCTCGCGGCCGTCGGCGGTTGTCTGGCGGTTGGCTCCGACCCCGTGCCCGTCGGGGTACGCGCGTTCGTCGACTCGTCACTCAACGCATCCTCGCTGACGCCCGGAAGCTGCCCGGCGATCCACGCGACGGTCTCTCCGGACAAGTCGGGGCAGGACATCGAGCTCCAACGACTGTCGGAGTCGGGGTGGCAGACGGTGGAGACGCTCCCGCTCGACGCTTCGTCCTCGGCATCGACGAGCCCGTGCTTCGGATGGGACGACATCGGGGTCGTCCGTCTCCGCATGCGTTGGCCGAAGCAGGACGAGCTGAACGAGTCGGGCATCGGCATCGTCCTCGCCCTTCGGATCGAGAAGGCAAGCTGGATGCGGAAGATCGATCACCTGGTGGCAGGGCGGGCCGTGTCCGTGTCGGTGGGTTCATCCGGATCCTTCCTGTATCGGCGGGCCGACACCAAGCCGCGGATCCCGGCATCGAACGAGAAGCTCCTGTTGTCGATGGCGCTGCTCGACTCACTCGGGCCGGGCCTTCGGATCGTGACGCATGCGGCGACGGCCTCGCTCCAGCAGGGAGTGGTCCAGGGCAACCTGTGGATCCTGGGCCGCGGTGATCCGGAGATCACCGCGGCCCGCATGGGTGCCCTGGCCCGCCAGCTCGTGGCCGCCGGCGTGGAGAAGGTCCGTGGCCGCGTGATGGGATCCACCGGCTACTTCGCGCACGACTGGTGGGCCCGGGGATGGAGGCGCCCGGAGAGCCGGCGGTACGTGGCGCCTCCCACGGCGCTCACGTTCCAGGGCAACGTGGTGAACGGCCGGTACACCGGGGAGCCGGAGGCCTTCGCCGCGCGATCGCTCACCAAGCAGCTGGAGAAGCGGGGCGTGGCTGTGGTCGGTCGAGCTGGCGCGGGCGAGCCGCCGGAGGGCCTGGCCGACGTCGCCGTCATCCAGTCGCGGCCGCTGCGCTCCATCCTGGTGGCGATGAACCGGCCCTCGAACAACTTCTACGCCGAGGTCCTGGGAAAGCTGCTGGGGGCCAGGGCGGCGGGGCCGCCGGGGACGATCTCCAAGGGGGCGGCCGCCCTCCGGGGTTGGGTGGATGGACACGGCGTTGACTTCAGCCTGTACGACGGGTCGGGCCTTTCCTATGCGAATCGGGTCACGGCCCGGGCGATGGTCCAGCTGCTGTGGGTGGCCGAGGCCGCCCCCTGGGGCTGGATGCTCCGACGGAGCCTGGCCACTGGAGGACAGGGCACGCTGGAGGACCGTCTCCACGGGGTGAAGGTTCGGGCCAAGACCGGGAGCCTGGATGAGATCTCCGCCCTCTCGGGCTGGGTGTGGCTGGAGAAGGAGGAAGGGTGGACCGAGTTCTCCATCCTCTCCCGGGGAATGCCGAAGTGGATCGCGTCCTCGATCGAGGACGCCATCGTGCGGATCCTCACGGCCAACGCCCGCTGACAGGCCAAGGTCCGGAACGCGTAAAGCGTGTCCCCCGACCGGCCGATGGTTGAGCCGATGATTCCTAAGCTGACCGAGCCCGAAAGCGAGGGCCTCGCGGCCCGCGTCTTCAACCGCAGCTCACTCGGGATCCTGCTCGCCCACCTCGACGGGATGATCCTGGATGCGAACGACGCGTTCCTGTTCCTGGTGGACCGGGACCGGGAGGATGTCGTGGGCCACACCATCGGGGAACTCGGGTTCTTCTCTTCGATGGGGGACGATCGGGCCAGGGACCTTCTACGCGAGCGCGGGGCCATCGACGGGTTCGACGCCCATGTGCTGACGCCCTCGGGCGAGGCCCGTGTCCTCCGGCTGTGGGCGGAGTCGATCACCGACGGGGACGACCGGATCGTCGTGGTCCGAGCCTCCGACGATGCCGGCCGCGTGGCGGCGGGGGCTCGCTACTACGAGTTCCGTGAGGCCGAGGTCCGCTATCGGGCCCTGGTCGAGCAGATCCCGGCCATCACCTACACCGAGATCGAGGACGAGACCAGTCCCATCGGGTACCGGGACG
>JBOGVH010000390.1:0-2218 GCA_050695235.1 Actinomycetota bacterium | reverse complement strand
GCACCGGAGTGGGCGGTGACCATGCGCCGAGTCAGCGCCTCCTTCCCCACCTTCAGCGCCACCACCGGGACGTCCCGGTCGTTCGCCGCTCGGAGCGCGTCGACGAACGCGGCGGGGTCGCGGATCGACTCCAGGAACAGCCCGATCACCTTTGTGCTCTCGAGCGACAGGGCGTAGCCGATGTACTCGGCGGCCGTGGCCGCGAACTCCAGCCCCGACGAGACCGCGATGTTGAACGAAAGCCCCCGATCGTTGTGCAGCAGGGCGGAGAAGGCGGACCCGGAATGACTCACGAACGCGACGTTCCCGGGCCGCAGCCCCTTCGGCTCGTAGAACCCCAGGGCCCGCACGCCCTTCTCCAGGTTGGCGAACCCCATGCAGTTGCCTCCGCAGACCGCCATCCGGGCGCCGCGAGCGATGGCCGCCAACCGATCGACGAGCGGCGGGGCGTCCTCGCGCGGGGCTTCGGAACAGCTGGCGAAGATGACGGCCGAACGAGCACCGGCGTCGGCCGCCAGGCGGAGCTGCTCCTCGAGGAGCGGGTTGCCCACCGCCAGGATCGCGAGGTCGACGGCCGACCCGATCTCGGAGACCGTCGGGTAGCACCGCAACCCCAGGATCTCCCCGTACTTGGGGTTCACCGGGTAGACCACGCCGTCGAAGCCGCCCTCGAGGAGCTCCACCATGCTCTGGTTCCCCACCGAGCCCTCACGGACGCTCGCCCCCACGACGGCGACGGACCGCGCCTCGAGCATGGTCTGGAGCGCGCCCCGGCCCTGGTCTCTCGAGCCAGGCGAAGCGGTCACGCTCCGGAGGCTACTGCGCCCGCTTGGCCAGCATCCGGTCCCGCTTGGCCTGGCGGAATGCCTGCCATCCGGGGATGCCGCACACCCCGCCGCCCGCATGCGTGGCCGACGACCCGTGATACAGGCCCCGGATGGGCGTGCGGTAATCCGCGTAGCCCGGGGCCGGGCGCATATGGAACAGCTGATCCACCGAGAGCTCGCCGTGGAAGATGTTGCCGCCGATCAGCCCGAGCTCCTGCTCCAGGTCGTAGGGCCCCAGCACCTGCCGGGCGATGACCGAGGCCTTGAAGTTCGGTGCGAGGGAGTCGTACAGGTCCACGACCCGGTCGGCGTACTGCTCGAGCTCGTCGCGATGGGGCTCCTGCGCCCAGTCGTCGGGAACCCATTGGGTGAACATCGAGAAGTTGTGGACGCCCTCCGGCATGAGCGTCTTGTCCAGCGTCGTGGGGATGACCCCGTCCACGAACGGCCGCTCCGCGCCCTTGCGGAACAGGTGGGCGTCCTGGAAGGCCTCCTCCGCGTACTGGGGCGAGAAGCACAGCTCGACCGAGCCCGTGTGGTGGTCCTGGAGCTCCTTGCCGGGATCGGCGATGAAGTCCGGCAGCTCGCTGATGGCCAGATTGATCTTGACCACCCCGCTCCGTGTGCGCCAGTTCTCCATGTCCCGGACGAACTCGGCGGGGAGCTCGTTCGGGGCCAGGAGCCGCAGGAAGGCGATCTGGGGATGGATCGTGGTGACCACCACCGGGGCCCGGATCTCCTCGCCGTTCTCGAGCGCCACGCCGACGGTGCGCCCGCCGCGGACCAGGATCCTGGCGACGCGCGCGCCCGTGCGGATCTCGGCGCCGAAGGATTCCGCCGCCCTGCGACACGCATCCGACACCCCACCCATGCCACCCTCCTGGTAGCCCCAGGACCCCAGGTGCCCGTCGCCAACGTCGCCGATCGAGTGGTGCAGCATCACGTAGGCGGTCCCGGGCGAGTCGGGACCGGCCCACGTCCCGATGACGCCGTTGATGGTGAGCATCGCCTTGATCTCGTCCGACTCGAACCAGTCGTCGAGGAGGTCGGTGACGCTCATCGTGAACAGACGGGTCACGTCCCCCACGCCGCGGACCCCAAGGCCTCGCGCGCTCCACACCACGCGCAGCTGTTCGATGAGGTCGGAGGGCCGCATGGACCCGACCTTCGGGGGAACGTGTAAGAGCAGGGGGCCCATGACATCGGCCACGCCGGAGAGCCACGCGTCCCACCTCGGCATGATCTCGGCGTCCTTCTTGGAGAACTGGGAGATCGATTCGAAGTTCTTCTTCGCGTCGTCCGCGTACACCTTGATGGACCGCCCATCGGGGAACGCCTGATAGTACGGACCGAACGGTGTGACCTTGTACCCGTGCCGCTCCAGCTGGAGC
>JBOGVH010000389.1:0-4141 GCA_050695235.1 Actinomycetota bacterium | reverse complement strand
ACGGGGCCCTGCACCGGGCAGACTGCGAACGGATGGATCTTGGAGATGGCCACCAGGATCTCCTCCCTCCGGGCTTGGAGGGCGTGATACAGGCGGCGCGCGACGACCATCTTCTCGTTCAGGGCGTTCTGGTCCACGGCCAGCCGGTTGATCAGCATCCGGCTCGCGTTCTGGGCTCTCGCCAGCGCGTCGCGGGTTCGGGCCAGCACGAGTTCCGCAGCCTCGACCTTCGCCGCCAGGATCGCGTCCCGCCTGTTCATCTCGTCGATCAGCGAGACCCGTGAGGCTGCTTCGCCGGCCGAGGTTGCCGTCAGGAGGTAGAGGATGGGCGCGCCGGGTCCCATGATGAACGCCTCCCGGGACCTGGTCGCCAGGAGGTCCTTGAGGAAGTTCAGGCGCCGGCGGATCGGCTTCAACTGATCCTGGAGCGTCTCCATCTGGATCCGAGCCTTGACGATCTCCTCGTAGGTCTTCTGGATCTCGGTGGCGAGCTTGTTCATCTCCTCCTGGAGGGCAATGAGCTTGGCCGCTTTCGCATGGATCCGCTCCCTCGTCTGGCGGAGCTGGTGATGGGCTCTCTTGAGCCGCGGGTCGGAGAACGCACCCGCTTGTTGCGACACTCCTCCGGCGATCAAAGCGACGAGAACGAGCCCGGTCCCGATGCGCCAAGCCCGCATCCGGAGCGTCCGCGAATGGAAAAGAAGGCCGGGCATAAGGCTCAAGTGTGAGGGCCGGCCAGCGCCTCTCACAACGGCTGAACGGTCTACTCCCGCCCGGATCGCGAAGCCAACGATCAACTACGACCATCGGTGAGGCCCACTCAGCCAGGTGGGGGACGGCCGTGAGCAGCGCGTGCGATGGAGAGCTTGGAATCAGCCCGGCCGGCCGTGGCTTCCGCGGTGGTCCAGTCCGGAATCCGAGGCATGAGCGGCCCCCGGCCCCACGCCGCCCTGATGGGAGTGGCCGCCGGCGGCCTCGGCCTTGTCGCACGGGGTCGGCTCAGGGTCAGCATTCCGATGATTCCGCGCGAACGACGATGCCACCTCTGAGACCTCCTGTCCCTTTTCGCAGCCCTCTTCAAGAGTCGAGCGGGCGACGTTGGAGACCTCGTTTCCGTGAGAGGTCTGATCGGAGACGTCGGCCGAGTGAGGGAAGTGGAGGCCAAGATGCCCGGCCACGTTGGCGACGGCATCCTGCGCCGGATCCGGCAGGACGTCCGCCGCGGCGAGCCCACCGGTGAGCGTGAGGGCGGCCGCCAGCCCGAGGACGGCCACTCGCCTACGGGTAAGCAGTCGCCGGTGCCTCGGCTTGGTCGGTCCGACGAGGATGGTGCCCGGCTCGGGTTCCGGCAGGCGGGCGCTGAGCCGTTGCCAGCCGCGCTCGGGATCCGGCGTGGCCGCCCGGCCCAGGGCCGTCAGCTGGCCGTGGAGCTCGGTGAGGTCGTGCACCTCCGAGCCCGGATGGCGTTCCTCGAGCTCGGCCAGTGGGGCCAGGCCCGCCTCCCACCGCTCGAGATCTTCCTCCAGACGTCGGTTCATCGTTCCTCCAGGATCTCCCTCAGCGTTCCGAGGGCCCGCCACTGCATCGCGTTGATCGCTCCCTTGCTCTTTCCGAGGGCCGAGGCAACCTCCTCATTCCTCATCCCTGCCAGGTACTTCAGCTCGACCACCTGTCTCTGCGCGGTGGGGAGCCGGTCCATGGCCTGGGCCAACGTCAGCCGGTCATCCACGGTCCAACCCCTCGTTCGCTCCGGTAGCTCTTCACGGGGCATGACCCGACGGCCCCTGGCCACCTCGTCCAGGACGACGTGCCTCGCGATGCCAAACAGCCAGGCGACGAACGGGGCTCCCGTATCGAGGTACCGGGGAAGGGCCGCCCACGCTCGGAGGAACGTCTCGGCCACGGCGTCCTCGGCCCCGTCTCCCAGGTCGCCCAGGTGCAGACGGGCCATCCTGAAGATGCGGGCATGGTGGAGCCGGTAGAGGTCCCCGAAGGCGTCCCTGTCACCCCGCTTGGCCTTCTCGACCAGCTGAGGCACCCGATCAAGCCGTTCCTCCTCGCTCGCATAGGTTCCCGCCTGTATATCGGTGTTCGGGGCGGAAATGTTCGCCGTTCGAGAGGAGGCGATCAGCTCGCGGAGCTCCCTGATCATCGGTCATAGCATCGGCAGCTGCTGGGTCAGGGCTGAATGGGTCCTGAGTCCCTGATCGGGCGCTAGCCGGGCTCGCCCGGATCCGCCCCCGGCAGCACCATCAGCGCCGTCGATACCGACCGTTCATGGCCGCTCGATGGCCTGTTCACCACATCGCCCCTCACGACCATCGTGGAGGACCCCCCGCCGTCGAGGTTCAGCGCGGAGATGGCTCCGAGCCTTCGGAAGATGGCGGCGAACTTCGGAAGGGACACGCCCACGGACCACCCGGCTTGGCGGCCGTCGACTACCACCATCAGGATCTTCCCGTCGGCGGTCACTCCCACACCGGTTCGAGGGTTGCGGCTGCTACAGAACGACGTCGTGCACGTCCCCACGACCCTCGCACCGTTGGCCACGAGGATGGGGGAGCCGCCCATGGCATCCCACACGTTCGTCAGTCCCAGGGTCCACTCGAGCGTCAGCGCGGATCCCGCCTGGAGCGAGAGGATCTGAAGGGCCTCGTCGGAGGCGGGAAGGGCCGAGAGCACCACCGCGCCGGTCGCCGGGAGCGCCGACTCGAAGCAGCCTCGCTGCTCGACCGTGAACGACTGCTGGAAGCCCAGGCCGTTGGCCGTGGGAGCGAAGGACGCCGTCGGGAGCAGCCTGGCGGAGCACGTGGCCCCCGGGGGAGGCCACAGGGTTCCCCCGAACGGGGTGTACGCGCCTATCTCTCCCACCCCCAGCGGTCCGTCGTTCCAACGGTCGACCGTCCACGTCCGACCGATCGAGTCCGTTGCCGTCACCAAGGGCTCGGGCCGCCCGACCGTGACTGTCTGCTCGTCCTTGGAGACCGAGAACAGGATCCCGGGAGAGCTCGAGACTCGCACGAACTGGCCATCCTGCTGGAAGGTGTTGATCGGAGCGCCGGCCACCGAACCGAAGTCGCCGTTCACCGCTGCGATGCCGCCGTTCCGCTTCGCGATGTCGCTCGTCGTCGCCCGAGCCGGCAGGCTCGAGCCGGCCAGCGCCACGTCCATGGTCAGGCGCCTGGAGATGTCGGCAGTCAGGACGAAGATCCGAAGGAGCGGTTTCCTCTGTCGTATCTTGGTGAGGGTCAGGCCGGGCGCGATCCTGTTCGTGATCTTGGCCAGCGCGTGCTGACTCGTCCTGGTCGATCGCTCGCCGGCGATGCTCGGCCAGCTCGCCACTGCGCTCACCAACAATGCGATCGTGAGGGTGAGCGCGACGTGTCGGGGGATGGTAGGTTTCACGATCGGTCCATCCTACAGGTGTCCCGTGACCCGGAAGAACCTCCCACTCGTCGCGTTGCTGGCGGCCGTCATCGCCGCGTCGATGGCCCTGCCCTCCGCTGGGGCGTCCGCGGCGAACGGGCTCCTCGCCTTCCGCTCCGATCGGAGCGGGCGAGGCGAGATCTACAAGATGGACGTCGCAGGGGGATCGCTCACCAACCTCACGCGAAGCACCCGCGTTCAGGACCTCGATCCCGCCTGGTCGCCGGATGGCTCGCTGATCGCGTTTGCGCGGC
The DNA here is from genome assembly GCA_050695235.1 of Actinomycetota bacterium. Taxonomy (GTDB): domain Bacteria; phylum Actinomycetota; class UBA4738; order UBA4738; family HRBIN12; genus AC-69. The sequence continues at coordinate 461 of JBOGVH010000389.1, read as the reverse complement.
GTGCCAGGCAAACACGGAAGCCGGACCTGTTCTTGATGAACGCGAATGGCAGAGGCCGCATCCGACTCACCACCACCCAGCTGGCCGAACGGAATCCGGCCTGGTCGCCCAACGGCAGGTTGATCGCCTTCTCCGCACGAACCAGCCCATCGGGACCGTCTCGGATCTTCGTCATGACCGCCGAGGGTGGGGGACGACGGCAGCTCACCAGACAGCCCCCCGGGACGTACGACGCCAACCCGGCCTGGTCTCCAGATGGCACGCAGATCTTGTTCGATTCGAATCGCGACGGCGGGTTCCCTGAGCTCTACGTGATGAACGCGGACGGCACCCGCCAGCTCCGGCTCAGCTACAACGGCTACGTCGACGCGAACCCCGCGTGGTCCCCTGACGGGACGAGGATCGCCTTCGTCCGGTGCTGTCCCGATGGGACGAACGAGATCTACGTCATGAACGCCGAC
>JBOGVH010000388.1:0-3679 GCA_050695235.1 Actinomycetota bacterium | reverse complement strand
CCCGGCGGATGTGGGCCCGGATCATGTCCGACCGGTTCGACTCCGCAGACCCGCGGAGCGCGATGCTCCGGTTCCATACGCAGACCGGCGGAGCCACGCTCACGGCCCAGCAGCCGGAGAACAACATCGTCCGTACGACGTTGGAGGCTCTCGCCGCGGTGCTCGGGGGGACACAGTCGCTGCATACGAACTCGTTCGATGAGGCCATGGCCCTTCCCACCGAATCCGCGGTGAAGATCGCCCTTCGGACCCAACAGATCATCGGACACGAGTCCGGCGTGCCGAACACGATCGATCCGGTCGCGGGCTCGTACTTCGTGGAGGCGCTGACGAACGAGATCGAGGAGCGGGCCGAGGAGTACGTGGACAAGGTCGGGGGGATGGGCGGGGCGGTGGTGGCCATCGAGGCCGGCTTCTACCAGGACGAGATCCACGAGGCGGCCTTCCGTATCCAGCAGGGGATCGAGTCGGGCGAGCGGGTCCTGGTCGGCGTCAACCGGTTCCAGGAGGCCGAGGACCCCTCGGTCGAGCTCCAGCAGATCGCTCAGGGGGAATTGGAGAGGCAGGTCGACCGGGTTCGGGAGTTGCGAGCGGATCGGGACGGCGCCCAGGTGGAACGGTGGCTCGGTGCGGTCGAGGACGCCGCGCGAGGAACCGACAACCTCCTGTACCCGATGAAGGAGGCCCTTAGGGCCCGAGCGACGCTCGGCGAGGTCTCCGACGCGCTCCGCCGGGCGTTCGGCGAGTATCACCCGAGGTAGGGATAAGCATGGACATCGCCGTGATCGGTGGCACGGGGAACGAGGGCTTCGGGCTGACGTTGCGGCTGGCCCGGGCGGGCCACCACGCGATCATCGGCTCGCGATCCGAGGAGAGGGGCGCCGCCTCGGCGGGTGAGGCGAGGTCGATCCTGGGAGCCGACGCCCCGGTCGACGGCACGACGAACGAGAAGGCGGCGCAGCAGGGCGAGGTCGTGTTCGTCACCGTGCCCTTCGCGGGACAAGCTGAGATCTACCGAGCCATCAAGGACCACGTGGCCGCGGGCACGGTCGTGGTGGACTGCACCAGCCCGCTCGCCACCGCGGTCGGCGGTCGAGCCTGGCACGTGCTCCGCCCGTGGCACGGATCGGCGGCCGAGCAGGCCGTGGCGATCCTCGATCCCGGGGTTCGGATGGTGGCGGCGTTCCACACGATCGCCGGAGATGCGCTTCGGGACCTCGACCACCCGCTGGAGAGCGATGTGTTCGTGTGCGGCAAGGACCCGGAGGCGAAATCGATCGTCGGCGACCTGATCGAGCAGATCCCCGACCTGCGATGGGTGGACGCCGGGGACCTGACGATGGCCAGGATCGTCGAGTCAATGACGGCCCTGCTGGTCTCGGTGAACCGCACCTACAAGGTGAGGGACAGCGGGTTCAGGGTGACCGGCCGCGACGCGTGGGGCCTCCCGCCCGGCCGCGGCTAGTCGATCACGGCCAGCGTTTGTCCGGGCTGCACCACCTGGCCGGCCTTGATGGGAAGGTCCGAGAGGACTCCGTCGCGGGGCGCCGGGATTGCGTTCTCCATCTTCATGGCCTCCAGGACGCAGATGACGTCGCCGGCCTCGATCTCCTGGTCCGCCTCCACCAACACGCGCAGGATCGTCCCCTGCATCGGCGCCTCGATGACGCTGTGCACGCCCGGTCCATGGTGGGCCTCGTGGCGGGAGGGGGTCTTGGGGGCGGTGTCGCGGCGATGGTCGAAGATCCGGACCGGGACCCGCCGCCCGTCGAGCTCGACGATCAGCTCGGCAGGCACCGCCTGCCTGGGTTCGGAGGCCTGCGCCTCATCGGCGGTCCCCGGCAGCTCCGCCCCCTTCAGCGCACGCTCCAGCCACGTGGTCGTGTGCGTTCCCTGACGGAACTCGTCGGTCTCCAGCACCCACTGGTGGAGCGGGATGGTGGTGGGCACGCCCTCCACCCGGAACTCGGCCAGCGCGCGGAGCATCCGGCGCCTGGCCTGCTCGCGGTCCTCGCCGGACACGACGAGCTTGGCGAACATCGAGTCGTAGTCGGCGGGCACCTGGCGACCCTCTCGAACCCCCGAATCCACGCGGACGAACGGACCGGCCGGCTCGCGGTAGGCCGTGATCCGCCCCGGGCCGGGCAGGAAGTTGCGGGAGGGGTCCTCGGCGTTGATCCGGCACTGGATGGCGTGGCCCCGGAAGCCCACCCCGGACAGGTCGATCCGCTCCCCCTGGGCCACCGCGATCTGGTAGGCCACCAGGTCCAGGCCGGCCGTCATCTCGGTCACCGTGTGTTCCACTTGGAGCCGCGTGTTCATCTCCAGGAAGTAGAAGCTCCCCTCGTCGTCGACGATGAACTCGACGGTCCCGGCGTTCGTGTACCCGGCCTCCTTCGCCAGCGCCAGGGCGGCCTGCCCCATCCGAGTCCGGAGATCCTCGTCGACGACCGGCGAGGGGGACTCCTCCATCAGCTTCTGGTGTCGACGCTGCACCGAGCAGTCCCGTTCGCCCAGGAAGAACGCGTTGCCCCGTTGGTCCGCGAGGATCTGTGCCTCGACGTGATGGGCCCGGTCGACGTAGCGCTCGAGGAAGACCTCCGACCGTCCGAAGTAGGCCTTCGCCTCCCGCGCGGCCCGCTTGAGCGCGGGTGCGAGCTCATCGGCGGACCGGATCACGTGCATCCCTCGCCCGCCCCCGCCGAATGCGGCCTTCACCATCACGGGGTAGCCGATCCGCTCCGCCTCGGCCGGCGCCCGCTTCGTGCTCACGGGATCCGGGGTGCCGGGGACGATGGGCACCCCGACCCGCTCGGCGGCCTGGCGGGCGGCGGCCTTGTCGCCCATCATCTCGATGGCCTCCGGAGACGGGCCGATGAAGGTGAACCCGGACTCCTCGACGGCGCGGGCGAAGTCACCATGCTCTGAGAGGAAGCCGTAGCCGGGATGGATGGCGGTGGCCTTCGCCCTCCTGCCCGCGTCGAGGATCGCGCCGATCGACAGGTACGACTCCGATGACGGCGACGGCCCGATCCGGTAGGCCTGGTCGGCCATCTCGACGTGGAGCGCATCGCGGTCGGCGTCGGAGTAGACCGCCACCGATTGCAGCCCGAGCTCGCGGAGGGTCCGCATGATCCGGACGGCGATCTCTCCGCGATTGGCGATGAGGATCCTGGTCTTCGGCACCAGCGGCTCCGGCTCGCGATAATCGTCTCGACCCGGACGGGAGTCAAACCTTTGCCGTTGTCCGAACTCGCGCTTACCCGCGCGCTCGAACGGATCGGGGTCCAGGCCCCCGTCCGGTTCGACGAGGTTACCCGTTCGACCCAGCTCACCGCCCGGTCGCTCGCCGAGGAGGGAGCCCCGGAGTGGACCCTGGTCGCAGCGGCGCATCAGACCGAGGGGCGCGGTCGCCTGGACCGGCGATGGATCGACGAGCCCGGCCGGGCCCTGATGTTCTCCATGGTCCTGCGTCCGGACCTTCGGCCCGAGCGCGGAGGGCTCATCCCGCTCCTGGCCGGTTGGGCCCTGGCCGTGGCATGCCGGGAGGTGGCGGGGGTGGAGGCCCGGTGCAAGTGGCCGAACGACCTGATGGTGGGGGAGGGAAAGGCGGGCGGCATCATCGCCGAGTCGACGCTGCGTCGCGACGGGATCGAGCACGTTCTCCTTGGTGTTGGGG
>JBOGVH010000387.1:0-3706 GCA_050695235.1 Actinomycetota bacterium | reverse complement strand
TCTCGAGCGTCCGCGCCTGCTCGTGGAGCAGCATCGGCGGAAGGTCCACGAACCCGTGCGAGTTGAGCGTCCTCCACAGGTCCACCGGCTCGCCGCCCGCCCCCCGGAGGGGGAACTCAAGCCGGCGGGCCACCCGCGTGTTGCCGGGCTCGCCAGGCCCGAACCTTGTTGCGGTTGCCGCAGGACTGCATGGAACACCACTTGCCGGAGTGGTTCTTCGACCGGTCGTAGAACACGCTGGTGCAGATGTCGTCGCTGCACTCCTTGAGGTGCTTCCACGTCCCGTCGAGCTCGGCCAGGAATGCCGCCGCCAGGATGCGTCCCAGCGCTCCCTCGACGCCGGGCGCCGTCGGCTCGATCCTGGGAGGACCTTCGGAATCGAAATGGAGCTCCAACCCGGCCTCTCGGGCGGCCTCGTCGATGACGGACAGCTCCGCCGCGGTGCGCGCGGCTCCGTTCCGCCCCTCGACCTTCCTGTGCAGGGCCGTATGGACCAGGGATGCGGTCCGGAGCGACCGATCCGACACGGGCTCGTCCGGGTCGATCAGGCCGTGCTCCACGAAGAACTCGCGGAGCGACGCGGGGGATGGCGGAAGGCTCATGGGTTCGGATCCACGGTGGTCGTGAACGGAAAGGAAGCTCCGAACGAGCTCCAGCTCACCCGGCGCGGGAGTGCCTTCGGTATCTCGCCGCCGTGCCATGATCGGGATGATACACCGCCGTAAAAGCCTTGACTAGTTACATCGATGATGGATAGAGTGTACCAGTGACTGAGGATACGCCGGTTACACGGCCGCGGTCTTTCACCGCTCTCACGTTGCGCCGGCCCGGCACGTTTCGAACGCGAGCGATCACGGACGAGGGAGGTGGGGCATGTTCCCCATGATGGCACCGGAGATGATCAGCGCCCGGGTGGAGGAGCTCCGTCGGGAGGGCGACGCGAAGGGCCGAATGCCTGGCGGCGCCGTGCGGGGTCGGCGCCTCGGCCGGAGGGCGGCGCTCGGCGTCAGCCTGGTCTCGCTGGGCTGCCGCCTGCTCCGCGAGCCCGTTCGGATCGAACGGGCCGAGGTCGGGTGAGGACGGTGGGGTGGCTCGCGTTCGCCGCGGCTCTCGTGTTCATGGTTCTCGCTTGTTACGTCGCCGTCTGGTTCGGCCACGATTCCCGCGACGGTCAGGACTGGGAGCGCCATCCGCCGGCCCGACCCTGACCTTCGCTAGCATCGATCCGTGATCGAGTTCACGGAGTGGGCGACGCAGATCCTTCAGCGAACCCACGAGGCGGCCCGCCGGTTCAACCCCTCAGCGACGGTCCGACTGTCGCGCGCGGGGAGCGGCGTCCGATTCTCCCTGGCCGACGAGCCGGGCGACGGCGATCGGCTGGTCCGGGGTGACGGCTTCGAGATCCTGGTCCAGGAGGGTTTGGACGGGACGGTGGACGTCGTCGAGCCGCACGACCAGTTGATCCTTCGTCCGCCGGGCTCCTCGGAGCGGAGCACGCAGCCGCCCTGAGCGGGCCCTCGCCGCGGCTACACTTTGCCCATGATGGCGTCCCAGGGCTCTGGCCCGCACGTTCCTACCGGCGGGGCCGGCCCGGTGATGCTGATCGGCGGGGCGGAGGACAAGCGCCGTAACAAGGCCATCCTGTCTCGGTTCGTCGCGTTCGCCGGCGGCGCCGAGGCATCGATCGTGGTGGTGTCCACGGCCTCCTCGCTCGGAGACATGGCCACCGAGATCTACCGGGAGCTGTTCGAGGGGCTGGGAGTGGCGAAGGTCACGGGCATCCGGCCCGAGGACCGGGACCAGGCCGACGACCCGGAGGTCGCGGCTCCACTCGCCACCACGACCGGCGTGTTCCTGACCGGGGGGAACCAGCTTCGGCTGTCCTCCGCGGTTGGCGGGACGCGGCTGGCGTCGGCGTTGTTCCTGGCGCACGATCGGGGCGCGGTGATCGCCGGGACCTCGGCGGGCGCGAGCGCGCTGGCCTCCCACATGATGGCCTTCGGGACGCCGGGACCCACGCCGAAGAACCGGATGGCCCAACTCTCGGCGGGCCTCGGGCTCCTGGATGGCATCGTGATCGACCAGCACTTCGAGCAGCGAGGCCGCATCGGCCGACTCCTCTCGGTGATCGCGCACTCCCCCTCGCTCCTGGGGCTGGGCCTGGATGAGGACACCGCGGGCATCGTGTACGCAGACAAGGTCATGGAGGTCGTGGGCCGGGGCGCCGTGACCATCGTCGACGGCTCCCACGCCCGCACCGACGCGTACCAGGGGAAGGGACATCGTCCCCTCATGGTCTCGGGGGTGGTCCTGCACTCGCTGCCCGCGGGGTACTGGTTCGACCTGCGATCCCGAACACTGCTCTCGGGAGACGTTCGAGGAGAGGAACGGGAGGCGTCGGAGTGAGCGCCGCCCGGCCGCGCCCGCGTTCGGACCGGGAACGCGCGAAGCGCGAGCCGGCCGCGGAGAAGCCACCGGCGAAGGCCGACCTGAAGATCGTCGAGACCCAGGTCTTCCGGGGTCCCAACTACTGGTCGTACGAGCCATGTGTTCGCCTGTTGGTCGACCTCGGGTCCCTCGAGGAGTGGCCGTCGAACACGCTGCCGGGGTTCACCGAGGGGTTGCTCGAGATGCTGCCGGGCGTGGGCGAGCACTCGTGCTCGCTCGGGCGCAGGGGAGGGTTCCGGGAGCGCCTGGAGGAAGGCACATGGCTCGGCCACATCGCAGAGCACGTCGCCCTGGAGCTCCAACGGGAGTCCGGGGCCCACGTCTTTCGGGGCAAGACCCGGAGCGCCGACCGGCCGGGCCAGTACAACGTCATCTACGGCTACTGGGAGGAACGGGTCGGGGTGGAGGCCGGGCGCATCGCCGTGCGCCTCATCAACCACCTGGTCGAACCGGACCCGGAGCTCAACTTCCTCGCGGAGCTGGAATGGCTCATCCTGCTGGCCGAGCGCAGAGCCTTCGGGCCGTCGACACAGGCGCTGATCGACGAGGCGGCCACCCGGGACATCCCCTGGATCCGGTTGAACGAGGCATCCCTGGTCCAGCTGGGATGGGGGATGTACCAGCAGCGGATCCGGGCCACGATGACCTCGAAGACCTCCTCGCTGGCCGTGGACATCGCCGGAGACAAGGACATGACCAGACGGCTGATCTCATCGGCCGGCCTTCCGGTTCCTCGAGGGGAGGTCGTGCGGTCCGAGGATGCCGCGGTGGCCGCGGCCCGGCGGATCGGGTTTCCCGTGGTTACGAAGCCCCTCGACGGCAACCACGGACGAGGCGTGTCGCTCGACCTCCGCACGGAGGACGACGTGCGCGCGGGCTTCATCCGGGCCCTGAACGAGGCCCGGCGGGGCGAGGTCGTCGTGGAGAGCTACGTCACCGGCAACGACTATCGGGTCCTGGTGGTCGGGGGGCACATGGTCGCCGTGGCCGAGCGGGTCCCGGCCCACGTCGTCGGTGACGGTACGCAGAGCGTGCGAGCGCTCTTGGACGAGACGAACGCGGACCCCCGCCGCGGGATCGGCCACGAGAAGGTGCTCACCAAGATCAAGCTCGACGATCCCGCCATCGAGTTGTTGAGGAAGCAAGGCTACGGCCTGGACGACGTCCCTCCCCAGGACGCCTTCGTCAAGCTGGCCGACACCGGCAACATGTCGACGGGTGGCATCTCGATCGACCGGACGTGGGAGGCCCACGAGGA
>JBOGVH010000386.1:0-2045 GCA_050695235.1 Actinomycetota bacterium | reverse complement strand
AACCCACCGGGTTGCTCTTCGACCAGCTGCTCCGCTGCCTCGAAGGCCTGCCGCTTCAGGAGATGTTCGTCCTGGCGGATGGTGTCGGCCGTGCGCGCCAGGGTGGCCCGCACGTCGCGCCCCACGGAGCGCTCGATGGCCGGAAGCACCTTCAGTCGAACGGCATTTCGAAGCAGCCTCGTGTCCTGGTTCGTGGGGTCGCGACGCGGCCGCAGCCGGAGGGCGCGGCAGAACGCCTCGACCTCGGACCGCCTGACGTCGATCAGGGGCTGGACCTCTCCACCGAGGGCCGGCTCGATCCCTCCCAGCGCGTCGAGCCCTCCGCCCCGGATGAGGGAGATCAGCACCGTCTCAGCCTGGTCGTCGAGGGTGTGGCCCTCCGCCAGGCGCTCGCTCCCGATCTCCCGCCGGACCTCGGCCGAGTAGAACATGCGCATCGTGCGCCCCCACGCCTCGATCGACTCCCCGTCCTTGGGGTCGAACTCGCAGACGCGGAGATGGAAGGGAACCTTCAGCCGGCCCGCGAGCCGCCGGACGTACTCCGCGTCCTTGCCGGAGTCCCGCCGGAGACGATGGTCGAGATGGAACACCTCGAGGTCGATCCGGAACAGCCGACGTAGGCCGTAGAGGGAGTTCAGCAGACACACGGAGTCTGGGCCACCGGACACCGACACGAGCACCGTCTGCCCGGGAAGGAACATCTCGTACCGGCGTGCCGTGGCCGTGACCCGCTCCAACACGCGGGCCACCGCCGGCGGTGACATCAGCTCCCGGCGACCCGGGCCAGCCAGAGCTGTGGGTTCCCGACCTCCTCCAGCGAGGGCAGGTTGTCCTCCCGCTGCCAGACGAGATTGAATCCCTCGGTCCCGGCTCCCTCGACGGCGGAGCGAACGAAGAACTCGCCGGCGTCGTATTGGCGGATCTTGGACTCGAATCCGATCGCGCGCTGGAGCGTTCGCTCCATCCCGCCGGTGCGCCGCCGGTCCTTGAGGCTGCGCCGCATTCGCTCCAGATCGCGCACCCGCCCGACGGCCACGGAATTCATCACGTACGACGCGTGGCCCTCGAGAAGCGACATCAGCGATTGCATCTTGGAGAACAGTTCGCGCTGCTCCGGTGTCATGAGCAGGAACAGCCCGCCGGGCCCGCGCCACTCGCGTCCCGTCCGCGCTTCCTCAACAGCGCGGCGGAGCTGATCCAGGAGCTGGCGGGTATCGAGCTGCACGGTGTCGAGGTAGGCGTCCACGAGCCCCGACAGGTAGGGCCGGAGCCAAGGGGTGGAGCCGAATTGCACCCGGTGCGTGACCTCGTGGAGGGCCACCCACAGGTGGAAGTCGTGTGGCGGAAGATGGAACCGGCGCTCCACCTCGGCCAGGTTGGGGCCCACGAAGTACAGGAGGCCGTCGTCGTCGGGCGGGAGGAACACGTCGTACTGGCCCAGCACCTTGCGGGACACGTAGCCGAGTAGGACGCCCACCTGGAAACCTAGTGCCTTTCGGCGCAGGTCGGAACGGGACCGATTGTCCGCGAGGATCCGGCGGGCGAGCGGCTCCAACAGCCGCTGCAACCCCCGAAGGTTGGTCGAGACCCACTCGCCTCGAGACATGACCCACGCCCGGGAGCGGAACCCCGTCACCGACAGGCCGGTGAACTCCGACACGAGTGACTCGGCATGCGGGACGATCTCGGCAAGGTCCTCGCGCAGACGCGCGCGCTCGATCGCATGGAGCGCGGGACCGCGGCCTCCCACTCGGCGGCCGATGTCGACGGCGGTTCCCCAGTCGACCAATCGGGCCGCCTGTGACCCCATCGACCAGTCGACCTTGGTGATCTCCATGACGTCCGGCGCTAGCCGGCAGCCTTCTTCCGGGCGGCGATCATGGCGGCCCGCTTGGCCTGTCCCTCGGCCACGCGCCGGTCCGTGCCCTTCCCCAGGAGCTCGGCCAGCGTCTTCTCGTACGTCTCCTGATCCGGCGCCACCTCGACATGTTCGGCGGGGGAAGCGGCCGGCGCGGCAGCGGGCGCAGTTGCGGCTGGCTCAGCAG
>JBOGVH010000385.1:0-4426 GCA_050695235.1 Actinomycetota bacterium | reverse complement strand
AGGAGCTCGTCCGTCGTCTGGCCCATGGCCGAGACCACGACCAGCACGTCGTGTCCGGCCTCGCGGGCCCGAAGGACTCGCTCGGCCACGGCGCGGACCCGCTCGGCATCCGCGACCGAGGTCCCTCCGTACTTCTGGACGATGATGGACACCGCGCGCTCCCCTGACGGTTCGATGAGGGTAGCAGTCGGCCGGGCGGACCCGAGATGGTCGCTCCGCCTATCCCTCGGGTTGGAGGGCGCGACGGAGGAAGTCGAGCTGCAGCCGCAGCAGGTTCTCCGTCGCCGCGTCGGAACGGGACAGGTGGGTCACGTTCGGAAGTAGCGTCAGCTCGTGCCGCCGGTCGGCCTCGAACAGCGCCGCAGAGAGTTGGAGCGTGTGAGCCACCACGACGTTGTCGTCGGCCAGGCCGTGGATCAGCATCAGCGGCCTGTCCAGCCGGGCGGCGTCCTCCAGGATCGAGTTCCTCCGGTAGACCTCCGGCTCCTCGTCGGGGTGGCCCAGGTACCGCTCGGTGTAGTGCGTGTCGTACAGGCGCCAGTCGGTCACGGGGGCGCCGGCAACGGCGGCGTGGAACACGTCCGGTCGCCGGAGCAACGCCATCGCCGCGAGGTAGCCGCCGAAGGACCATCCTCGGATCCCCACGCGAGATGTGTCCAGGAAGCCGAACCGCTCCGCCGCGGCGTGCAGCGCGTCGACCTGGTCCTCCAGCGCGACGGTGAAGTCGCGGAACATCGCCCGTTCCAACGCCGAACCTCGCCCGGGCGTTCCCCGCCCGTCCACGACGAGGACGGCGAACCCCTGATCAGCGAACCACTGGGAGGCGAGGAATGCGGCGGAGGTCCGGACGACCCGCTGGAACCCCGGTCCACCGTACGGGTCGAGCAGGACGGGGAGCAGTCCGTCTGGTTCCGCCCCGCCCGGAAGGAGCAGCGCCCCCCGAAGCTCTCGGGCGCCGAGGGAGACGAGGATGGGACGGGGCTCGACCGACGGCCGCTCCGCCACGTTCTCGATCGTGGCGACGACCGTTCCGTCTCGTAGGACCTCCGTCCGTGGGACGAGTTCGTCCTCGGTCGACGACGTGACGACCACGACGTCACCCCCTTCAACCGCGGTGTGCACGCCGGGTCGGTCGGTGAGTTGTTCGGCATCGCGGTCGGGGGCCACCCGCCACACCTGGACCTCGGTCGGTTCCTCGGACGCTTGGAACAGGACCGATGCGCCCGCCGAGACGATCCCTCTCACGTGGAGCCCTGCAGGCGTGACGAGCCGGTCCCCGATCCTTACCCGGCGGGTGTCGTCGGCCTCCACCGCCTGAACCAGCCCGCCGTCATCCAGGCGCGCGAACGAGTCATCCGGCACATCCACCCACGCCGGATCGGTGTCGGCGCGGAGGAGGGCGGTCGCGCCGGTCCGGTGATCGGCCTCGACCACCGCGGTCGCCCGTTGATCGCGAGACTGCACGAGGAGCGTGAGGGGCGCGCCGTCGCTCCAGTCCACCCGGGCAAGGTATGGGAACGCCGCCCGGTCCCACAGGACGTCGACCCGAGCGCCGGTGGCCACGTCGAAGACCGCCAGCGTGACGACGGCGTTGTCGGTCCCGGCCGCGGGATAGCGGACCGGACGCGGCGGGGTCGCCGGATCCGTCGGATCCGCGATGTACCAGACGCGAACGGGGCGGTCGTCGACCCTCGTCGCCGCGATCCTCGTTCCGTCCGGTGACCACCAGTGGCCCCGGAACCGGTGCATCTCCTCGGCGGCGACGAACTCGGGAAGCCCCCAGTACACGTCCGGTTCGTCGTCGGTCGCGAGCACGCGATCGACCCCGTCGATCGCCAGCACATGCAGCCCACCGTCGATGACGTAGGCGATCCGGGACCCGGAGGGGTCGAGGCGTGGATCGTCCACCGGCCCCGGCGCATCGAGCTCTCGTACCTCCCCGCCCTCGAGCTCCGCCAGGAACAACCGTCCGCCGAGTGAGAAGACGGCTCGTCCGACGGTTCGGGCGCACGCGTAGGTCACCACGCCGCCGGCCTGCTCGCGCACGCGTTCCCGCCGCGCCCGTTCGGCGTCCGACAGCGACGCCTCGTCCTGGTGGTTCGAGATCGAGCGTGGATCGAAGACCAATCGCTCCCGCCCGGCCTCGACGTCGAGCACCCACAGGCACGTCACGGCGTCGTCGCCGGCGCGGGTGCGAAGGAAGGCCACGCGGGAGCCGTCGGGGGCGACGGTGAAGCTCCGAGGGACGCCCAGCGAGAAGTTCCGGGTCCGCGCGACCTGCCGCGGGAACTCGTCGTCGGTCACATCTCGCGGCGGCCCTCGAGGGCCTGCGACAGGGTCACCTCGTCCGCGTACTCGAGGTCGCCGCCGACCGGGAGCCCGCTGGCCAGGCGGGTCACGCGCACGCCCGTGGGCTTCAGCAGCGCCGCGACGTACATGGCCGTGGCGTTGCCCTCGAGGTTGGGGTTGGTGGCGATGATCACCTCGGTCACGCCGTCCCGCTCGACGCGCTCTAGGAGCTCCTGGACCCGGAGGTCCTCGGGGCCCACGCCGTCGAGCGGTGAGATGGCGCCGCCGAGCACGTGGTACCGGCCCTTGATCACGCCGGCCTTCTCGACCGTCGCGGCATCCTTCGGTTCTTCCACGACACACAGGACCATGGGATCGCGGCCCGGGTCGCGGCAGATCCGGCACAGGTCACCCTCCGCCACGTTGCCGCATTCCTTGCAGAAGAAGATGCGCTCCTTCGCCGCGAGCACCGCTTCGGCGAGGCGCTTCGCATCCTCCGAGGGCGCCTTGACCAGATGGAACGCCAGGCGCTGCGCGGACTTCGGCCCGATCCCGGGAAGCCTCGACAGCTCGTCGATGAGGTCCTGGATAGGTCCCTCGTACACCTACGACCCACCTTCGGTGGTGGGCTCGGCGCCGAGCTCGGCTCGGAGGCGGGCCAGGGCCTCCTCCTCCGGGAGCGGAGGGTCCTCGTCGATCACGACGCCGGCGACGGCCTCCCGGACCACGCAGCGGATCCGAGGCTCGATGCCGAACAGCTCCCGGAGCGCGGCACGGAGCTCCGGCTCGCGCTCCTCCACCTTGGTCACGCCGAACCTGCGGTCGGGCGGGAACGCGAGCTCCAGCGTCTCCCCGTCGAACGCCGCGGGTGTGGCCACCTCAAGGAACGACGGGAGCACCGCCTTTCCCCCGGACCGCAGGTGCTGGACGAGCGAACCCCACGAGCCGCGGATGGCCGACACGTCGATCGCTGATGTGCCGGTACCCAGGACGGGTACCGGTGAGGCGACCGCCTCCGCCTCGACGGCCGCCGGCTCGGTCGCGGGTGCGAGTTCATCCTTCGGAGCCTCCGGCACCTCCCGACGCTTCCGCGACTTCTGCGACGCGGCATTCGTCGGAACGCTCGACGTCGTGGTCGCTACCGGCGCCGGTCCTCCATCGCCGGGTTGGATCCCCGCGACGCGCTCCAGCCGCTCGATCCGCGAGATGAGCGCGTGGGGGTGGGCGTCCGTCTCGGGGATGGTGGCCCGGACCAATGCGAGCTCCAGGGTCAGCCGGGGTGACGTCGTCCATCGCATGTCGGTCTGGGCGGCGAGGAGCAACCCGATGACCCTCGCCAGCTCGGCCTGAGAGAACTTCGCCGCCTGGGCCCGGAGGCGCTCGGCCTCGTCGTCGGAGACATCGAGCACCCCGGCCTGGTCGGGTGCGGACTTCGCCAACATCAGATCGCGGAAGTGGCCGAGGGTCTCGGACGTCACGTGCCGCAGGTCCTGTCCCTCCTGCACCAGCCGGTTGATGATCTCGAACATACCCTTGGCGTCCCCGACGGAGACCGCATCGGCCAGGGCGTGCTGCACGTCGGAGGGCGGCGCGCCCAGCAGATGCTGGACGGTCTCGTCGGTGACCTTGCTCGCTCCCAGCACCGCCGCCTGCTCTAGGAGCGAGAGCGCGTCGCGCACCGACCCCTCCGATTGGCGAACGATGGTGGCCACCGCCGTCTCGTCGGCGGCGAACCCTTCCTTCTCCGCCACGGACATCAGGTGCTGCGCGAGCTCGGCCCCACCCACCCGGCGGAAGTCGAACCGCTGGCACCGGCCGACGATGGTCGCCGGCATCTTGTGAGGCTCCGTCGTGGCCAGGACGAACCGAACGCCCGGCGGCGGCTCCTCGAACACCTTGAGCAGGGCATCGAAGGCCTCGCGCGACAGGCGCTGCGCCTCGTCGATGATGTAGACCTTCTCCCGCCCTTGGACCGGCGCGGTCGGCGCCTTCTCCCGCAGGTCCCGCGCGTCGTCCACGCCCCCGTGCGACGCCGCGTCGATCTCGACCACGTCGAGGTGGGTGCCGCCCTCGATCCGCCGGCACTGCTCGCAGGTCCCGTCGGGCTCGGTGGTGGGCCCGCGCTCGCAGTTCACCA
>JBOGVH010000384.1:0-9379 GCA_050695235.1 Actinomycetota bacterium | reverse complement strand
AGGGACGTCGGCTCGCGTGGCCGTCGCCTCCCCCCTCGGCTAGATGGCCGCCTGTGCGAGCTGATCGTCGATCTGCTGAGCCACCTTCCTCAAACCCCCCTCCAGATCGGACTCCTTGCCCACCTGCCAGTTCGTGGCGAAGTCCTGCAGCAGGGTCTGATCGGCCGATCCGATCGCGGAGCTCTCCTTGTAGTGTGAGTTCGGGTCCTGGAAGATGTCGAGGAACGTCTGGAACTGCGGCGTGACATCGAGGTTCGTCGACTCGAGCGCGCTGAACGTCGTCGGCACGTTCCGCACGTTGTTGGCCATGTAGACAAGCGTGTTCGTGTCGGTGGCCATGTATTGCAGCAGCAGCCAGGCCTCCTCGGGGTGGGGCGATCCCCGCGGCATGCCGATGATGGTCCCCCCGATCTGTCCCATGCCGTACTCGTCGGCCCGCTCATCCGGCACCGGGAACGGAGCCGTCGCGTAGTTCAGCCCGGGCTTCTCGTCCGCGATGAAAGCCGTTCGCCATTCGCCGTCGAGGTTCATCGCGATCCTGCCTGAGTACATGTCGTGGGCGGTGGAGAACTCGTCACCCGACCCTGCCACGAACCGCTGCAGGTTCGCCGCGCCGTAGAAGTCGACGAACTCCTTCTGCCACTGGAACATCTCTTGCCAGGCGGGGTCGTCATCGACCGCCGACTCGCTCCCGTCCTCGCTGTACCAGGTGGCGTCGAAGGTCGTCCCGAAGGTCACCACCGTGTTCTCGTAGTAGCCGAGCCACGGCACGAAGCCCGCGACCTTGATCGACCCGTCGGGATTGAACACCGTGAGCTTCTTGGCATCCGCGACCAGCTCGGAGAGCGTCCTGGGCGGCTCGGTGATCCCGGCCTTCTCGAACATGTCCACGTTGTAGTACAGCCCGTACGCGTCGGTCAGGAACGGCAGCGCGCACTGGCTGCCCGCGAAGCTCGTGTAGGTGAGCGCGGCCGGCGGGAACTGGCCGAGGTCGAAGTCGTCCCGTTCCATGTACGGCGTGAGGTCCTGCCAGGCCCCCGAGGCGCAGAACTGGCCCACGTTGTCGAGCGTGAACGACAGCACCACGTCCGGCGGCTTGCCGCTGTTGATGGCCGCGATGATCTTCTGGTCGCCAACCCCACCGACACTCTTGACGGTGATCCACGGATACTTCTCCATGAAGCCGTCGAAGATCTGGTTGAACTGCCGGAGCTCCCGCCCGCTCCAGGCGCCCCAGAGCTCGATGGTCACCGGTTCGGGAGAGCCCGTCGGCGGCGCGCTCGCCGGTCCCTCGTCCCCTCCCCCCGCGGTGCACGCCGTGGCAAGCAGCATCAAGCCGACGAGCGATCCAAGCAGGCGCTTCATGTCCCCCTCCTCGTCTGTCCGAGCTCCGACACCCCTTCGGTCCTTCGATGCGTCAGTCCTCGCCTGGTCACGTCCCGACCGCCCGGCGCCCCCGGGTGAACAGCAGGTCCTGCGCCGTCTGGAGCGCGAGCGCGACCGCTCCGGTCAACTCGGCGTCCTCCCCCAGTGCCGACACCTCGAGCCTCGGATGGAACGGCGAGATCGCGTGCAGCTCCCGCTCGACCGGCTCCAGCAGCAGGTCCCCGTTTCGTCCGACCCCACCGCCCAGGATCACCAGCTCCGGATCGACCACCGGCACGACGGCCGCGACCGCCAGCGCGATGCGCTCCGCCACGTGCCCCACCACTTCCCGGGCCTTCTCGTCACCTCGTCTCGCCGCTGCGAGGATCTTCTTCGGCGAGAGCGGAGGCCGCATACCGAGTTCCCGAGCCATCTCCACGATCCCCTTCGCACCGAGGGCCGATTCCAGCGCACCGCGGCGACGGTTGGCCGGGTCGTGGGGATCCGCGGCGGCGAGGGGCATGTACCCCACCTCGCCGGCCGCTCCGGTGGCCCCCCGGTACAGCTCCCCGTTCAGCACGAGCCCCATCCCCACGCCCGTCCCCACGTGCAGGTAGACGAAGTTGGAGACGTCCTTGCCGAGTCCCCGCCACTGCTCGCCCACGGTGGCCAGGTTCACGTCGTTCTCGAAGGCGATGTTGGTCCCGAGCTCGCGCTGGACGGCCTCCACCAACCCCTGCCGTCCCCACCCCGGCAGATTGTGGGCCAGGGCCACCTGTCCGCGGCTGGGCTCGAACACGCCCGGGCTGCCCACGGTGGCGCACGTCACCTGTCCCCACCTGATCCCGGCCTCCTTCGCCAGGCCGTGCGCGATCTCCCCGACATGCGAGATCAACGTCCGGGCGCTGGCGGCCTGAGCCCGCTCGTCCCGGCGGGCCACGACGTCGCCGTTCAGGTCGGCGATGGCCGCCCGGAGGAGCGACGTGCCCACGTCGATACCCACCACCCAGCCCGCCCGAGGGTTCAACTCGTACAGGACGGCGCTCGGCCCCTTGCCGCCCGAGGACCGTCCGGCGGGTCGCACCAGCCGAGCCCGTTCCAGGGCCGCGAGGGAGTGGGACACCGTGGGCTTGGACAGTCCGCTGTCCCTGGAGATCTGAGCCCGGGAGACCGGTCCCACCTGCCTGATGAACTCCAGAACGGCTCGCTCGTTGATCGCCCTAAGCAGGCTCGGCGTGCCGGCGGCGAAGTTCTGGTCGGCGCCCGTTCCGTCCCCCTCAGTGCTAAGGAAACTTTCCTAACTATTCGGGCGCATGCTACGCTCCGGCCCGGACCCGAGTCAAGGCAGCGTGGCGCACCGGGTCCTCGTCCATCGAGGAGGACGATCTCCATGACGGAGCTGGCGATCAAGGGCGGTGCGGTCGTCCGGCCCCAGGGGTTCCCACCGTGGCCCGTGTGGGACGAGCGCGACGTCGACGCCGTCGCCGAGGTCGTCCGGAGCGGCAACTGGGGCGGGTTCCCCGAGCCCGGTCCGAACGCCGCCGAGTTCGAAGCCAGGTTCGCCGAGTATCAGGGTGCGAAGCACGGCGTCCTCATGGCCAACGGCACGGTCACGATGGAGGTCGCGCTGAAAGCCCTGGGGATCGGGTGGGGCGACGAGGTCATCGTCCCGGCACTCACGTTCGCCGCCACCGCCTACGCGCCCATGGCCGCCGGCGCGCTCCCGGTCATCGTCGACGTGACCCCGGAGACGTGGACGATCGACCCCGAAGACGTGGAGGCTGCCGTGACGCCGAGGACGAAGGCCATCATTCCGGTTCACCTGGGTCACCAAATGGCCGACATGGACGCCATCACGCGCATCGCGGCGAAGCACGGGTTGGCCGTGGTGGAGGACTGCGCTCACGCCCCCGGCCAGCAGTGGAACGGCATGGGGGCGGGGTGTATCGGCGACTTCGGGTCGTTCAGCCACCAGTCGTCCAAGATCCTGACGGCCGGCGAGGGCGGGACGCTGCTCACGAACGACGACCGGCTGGCGCGCCTGGCGCACTCGATCATCGACTGCGGACGGCCCAAGGACCCGGAGGAGAAGGAGTTCACGTTCGGCGCGAACTACCGGCTGGGCGAGCTTCACGCCGCGCTGCTCCTGACCCAGATGGGCCGGTTCGAGGAACAGCGGAAGGATCGCGCCGCGATGGGAACCTACTTCGAGGAGTTGGCGACGCAGGTAGAAGGGGTGCACATCATGGCCCGCGATCCCCGGATCACCCGGTGGAGCTTCTACAACTACATCTTCGCCATCGATCCCGACGCGTTCGCCGGCGCAACGAACGGGTCGGTCGCCGCTGCACTCGAGGCCGAGGGGGTCCCGGCCGAGGTTCAGTATCCGCCGATGAACCGATACGACCTGTTCGATCCGTCGCGGTCCCGCCTGCCGGTGGCGGTCGCGCACGCCGACAGGCTCGACACGTCCAGGATGAGCTTTCCGGTCGCCGAGGCGGCCGGCCTTCGCCAGTCCATCTACCTCATGGAGAACACGTTCCGGGCCGGACGAGACGGGGTCGAGGACGTTGTCGAGGCCCTGGCCAAGGTGCAGAAGCACGCGAACGAGCTCTCTGGTCCGGCGGAGTAGCGCCTCCGTCATCGGAAGGAGCAGCCCATGGACGAGTTCCCACGGTTCGACGTGGCGGGACAGGTGGCGCTGGTGACGGGCGCGGCGCGCGGGCTGGGGCGCGCGATCTCCCTCGCGCTGGCGAACGCCGGTGCCGACGTCGCACTCGGCCTTCGCGACGCGAACGCCGGCGGCGACGTCGCTTCCCTGGTCGCGGGCATGGGCCGCCGCGCCCTGCCGCTTCAGATGGACGTGACGCGGATGGATCAGGTCTTCCGTGCGGTGGACGATGTCGTGGAGCGATTCGGACGGCTCGACATCCTGGTGAACAACGCCGGACTCGGGCCCGAGAACCCGGCGGAGGACGTCCGTGAGGAGGACTTCGACCTGACCGTCGCGGTGAACGTGAAGGGCACGTTCTTCGCCAGCCAGGCCGCGGGACGGGTCATGATCGCTCAGGGAAACGGGCGCATCATCAACCTGAGCTCGCAGGCCGGATTCGTGGCTCTCCCCACCGAATCCGTCTACTGCCTGACCAAGGCCGCCATCGCCCACCTCACCAAGTGCCTGGCCATCGAATGGGGCAGGCACGGCGTCACGGTGAATGCCGTGGCTCCGACGTTCATCTCGACGCCGGGGACCGAGTCGGCGCTGGCCGACCCCGAGTTCCGCGCCGACGTCGTCGAGCGCATCGCCGGGCTGCACCGCGTCGGGGAGCCCATGGACGTGGCGGGAGCCGTCGTGTTCCTGGCCTCTCCCGCCGCGTCGCTCATCACCGGGGAGACCATCCTGATCGACGGCGGTTGGACCGCCCGCTAGCGAGCAAGGGGCGCCTCCCCCTCAGCATTCCTTTTCGATCGAGACCGATCCTCCCACACCGATCCTGCCATGAGGCGCGCCATCGATGTCCCTGGCCTCACCGCCCACGATCACGCTCGGCCGGCCCTCCGCCCTCCGGTACTGCGAGTGCCCGTTGTACTTGTACAGCTCGCATCCCTCCTGGTAAGAGTAGGCCTCCTTCGTGCGCGTGACCTGCCCCCTACCGGTGAGATCGGCTACCACATCGGCGATACCGACGACTTCGCGGCCTGAGCGGAGCCTCATCGAGGTCGCGAGGTGCGCACCCGAAAGTTTCCTGTCGATGATGAACTCATACTCGGCGAGGTTCCGGGTCCTTCCGTACTCGCTGGTACGCCGGTGGCAGCGCCGATGTCCATCGGTCTTCCTGCACCGGTAGATCGAGTGGTAGATGGATGCCCCCGAGCGGTCCCCGTACCGGTAGGCGCTGAGGTACCAGTACTCCACGTCCTCGGTGTTGGCGTCCACCCGATGATGGGACTTCCAGTTCGTGTAAAAGAACTGGCTCCTCTGCCTTTCCCCGGCAGACGCTGGCGAGATGGCGAGCGTCATCGTCAGCACAGCCAGGATCGTCGCCGCGAGTACCCTTCGCATGACGATCTCCTCCCTCCTCAGGCGCTGGGGATCGCCTTCGCAGGCGCCCCTCTACCGTCCAGACGACGGCACCGGGTGCATGGTTCCGAGCGTTCGCGTCTCCGGCGGGCGGCTCGGTTTTGGACTCACCGGACCAGCACCATCCGATTTGCTGAGCCCTTGACGGCACCTGACGAAGTCCGCTCACGATGAAGCGCTGGAAGGCGCCCGCCCCTCCGCCAAGTCAGGGCAACCGCCGCTAGGTGGGGAAGAAGAGGGGCAGGTGCTGGCGGTTCGCCTCGAGCAGGGCATCGAGGAGCGGCACCGCGGTTCGGTAATCGCGAACCAACGGGTTCGTCAACAGCGCCTTCAACGCGATCGTCCGGTCCCCCGTCGTGGCGGCCTGCACCGCCAGTCGCTCATACGCCTTGACGTGCTCCACGAGCCCGAGCATCTCCGGCGCAAGTGGCGCGACGGGGATGGTGTGCGCGCCGTCTCGGTCGATGCGCCCGAGGATCTCGACCACCGCATCGTCGGGAAGGTCGGGCAGCGCACCGTCGTTTCGAACGTTGACCACGTGAACGTCGCCCGTGCCTTCGTGGAGCGACGCGATCAGCTGGGCCGCAGCTTCGCTGTAGAACGCGCCACCACGGCGCTCCAAGAGCTCGGGCTTCTCGGCGAGGTCGGGATCCCGGTACAGCTCGAGCAGCCCGGCCTCGATGTCCATGACCTCCTCGGCCCGGGTGCGCTCCGTCCGCTGCCGCTCGATCACCTCGTCGGTCAGGTAGTAGTAGTGCAAGTAGTAGGAGGGGATGGCGCCGAGAGCCCGGATCAACTGGGCCGGCATGTCGGTGTCGTCGGCCACGAGGTCGATCCGTGTCGACAGGATCTCCGGCAGCCGGTCGACCCCGTCCACGCGCACCGCGCGCTCCCAGGACAGGTGGTTCAGGCCGACGTGCTCGAGCTCCACGCGTTCGGGCTCCACGCCGAAGGCCTCGGCGAACCGCCGCTGGAACCCGATGGCCACGTTGCACAGACCGATGGCCCGGTGGCCCTCGTCGAGGAGCGCCTGCGTCACGAGCCCGGTGGGGTTGGTGAAGTCGATGAACCACGCGCCGGGCGCGCCCCTCTTGGACGTCTCCTCGGCCAGCTCCAGGACGACCGGCACGGTACGAAGGGCCTTGGCGAACCCGCCGGGCCCGGTGGTCTCCTGGCCGACGCAGCCGAACCTCGGCGGGATGGATTCATCCAGGTGTCGCGCGGCCTGCCCGCCCACCCGAAGCTGGACCACCACGAAATCGGCGCCCTCCAGGGCCCGATCGCGATCCCCGGTGAGCGTGAGGGCCCCGTCATAGCCCGCCTTGGCCAGCATCCGTTCCGCCAGCCCGCCCACGATCTCCAGGCGCTCGGGATCTACGTCGAGGAGGACGAGATCGTCGAGGGGGAAGCGGTCCGCGCGAGTGACGAACCCCTCGACCAGCTCGGGCGTATACGTGCTCGCCCCGCCGACCACAGCGACCTTCACACCCATCGCGCCGCATCGTACACTCCGACAGATGAAATCGTTAGGAAACTTTCCTGACCCATTCCTCGGAGAGATCGCCCGTCAGCCAGAGGCCCTTCGCCGCGCCGCGACGGCCCTGCTCGAGCAACGTTCGGCTCTCGAGGAGATCCGGGAGGCGGGGACCACAGCGCGCACGGTGGTGTTCACCGGGATGGGAAGCTCCTACGACGCCTGCTATCCGGCGGTGAACGACCTGGCCGGGCGGGGCGTTCCCTCGCTCCTGGTCGACACCGCGGAGCTCCTGCACTTCCGGCGGCCCATCCTCGGGCCCCAGACCCTGCTCATCATCCTCAGTCAGTCCGGCGAGAGCGCCGAGATCGTCAAGCTCGTGGGAGAGCTGTCGAAGCAGCGAGCCCGGCCAACGGTCGTGTCGATCACGAACGGTCTGGACAACGACCTGGCCAAGCGGGCGGAGATCACGCTCGACACCCGGGTCGGGAAGGAGACCGGGCCGTCCACGATGACGTTCGCCGCGGCCATGGCCCAGCTCTCGGGCATCGCCCGGCTGGTGGCGGGCGATGGCGTGGACACCGCCATCGACCGCACCCAGACCGCGGCCGAGGGGGCGGCTCAGGCAGTGGAGCGGCTGCTGGATGATCCTGAGGCGAGCGCAGCCGAGCTGGCGGAGTTCCTCGGAGGGAAGGGCGTGACGGTGGTGCTCGGCCGCGGTCCGGCACGGGCCGCGGCCGAGATGGGCGCCCTCACCCTGAAGGAGTGCGGGGTCATGGCCGAGTCCTTCGAGTCCGGCGCCTTCCGGCACGGACCCATGGAGCTGGCCGGCCCACAGATGGCCGCGGTGGTGCTGGCGACCGAGCCGGAGACCCGGCGCCTTGACCTCGGCCTTGCCGCCGACCTGATGGAGGCGGGAGCTGCCGTCCTGGTCATCACCCCCGACGGCGAATCGCCGAAAGGCGCCCACGCCGTGGCAACCGGCTACCAGGACCGCGCGCTGATGTCCGCCGTGGCCATCGTCCCCGTGCAGCTCCTCGCGTGGAAGCTCGCGGCCGTCGGCGGCCGCGCGCCCGGCGTGTACACGCGGGCGTCGAAGGTGACGACCCGTGAGTGACGGGCTTCGGGTCGCCCTCACCTTCGACGCCGAGCACCCCGATCGCCCTCACTGCCCGCCAGGCAACGCCGAGCGCATCCTCGACGCCCTGGGCGAGGCGAGCGCCACGGCCACGTTCTTCGTCCAGGGACGATGGGCACAGTCGGATCCCAGGATCGCCGAGCGGATCGCCACCGACGGCCACCTGATCGGAAACCACTCCAAGTATCACGCGCGCATGACGTTGCTCACCGACGACGGCATCCGAACCGACGTCGGAGAGTGTGGGCAGACCATCCGCGACATCACCGGCATCGACCCTCGCCCCTGGTTCCGGTTTCCCTTCGGGGACGGTCGAGACGATCCCCGTCTGCTCGCCACCCTCGAGGGCATCGGCTATCGCAACGTCCACTGGCAGATCGAGGCGCTCGACTGGGACGCCGACAAAACGCCCGAAGACGTCGAACGGATCACGCTCGAAGGGGTCGCCCGCCACGGCGACGGCGCGGTGGTTCTGCTGCACACGTGGCCCGGGTCTACCGGCGAGGCCCTTCCCCGGATCCTGAAGCATCTCGCGGAGGACGGCGCCCGATTCGCCACCGTGGACGAGCTGGAGTCCCTGCCGTGAACCTTCCTGCCGTCCTCGCGGTCGACGGTGGAGGCTCGAAGGTGGACGCGGCACTGGTTGCCGATGATGGGACGCCGGTTGGCGGGGTGCGGATCCGAAGCACCGGCCACGACGGGCCCCACAGCGACTCCTACCTGGAGGGCGTGGCCGCCGCAGTGGACGCGGTGTGCCGGGAGGCCGGCGTGGATCCGGTCGGCAGGCCGCTCGCCCGGCTGGGGATCTACTGTCTGGCCGGGGCGGACCTGCCCGCCGACGACCGACGCATCCTGCGGTGGGTCTCAAAGCACCGCTGGACCGGGGACGACGTGCTCCGCAACGACACGTTCGCCATCCTTCGCGCGGGCACCGACCGAACGTGGGGCGTGGGCGTGGTCTGCGGCTACGGGACCAACTGTTCGGCGGTCGCTCCCGACGGCCGGACGTTCCGGTTCGCGGCGATCGGCGACATCTCCGGCGACTGGGGCGGAGGGATGGACATCGGACGCATGGCGCTCTGGCATGCGGTCCGCGCCGAGGATGGCCGGGGGGATGAGACCGAGCTCGCCGGTCTCGTCCCGTCTCACTTCGCTCTGAGACGTCCGCGGCACGTCATGGAGGCGATCCACCTCGGTCGCATGGACATGGACCGGCTGGCCGAGTTGCCTCCGGTCGTGTTCCGGGCGGCGGGCGCCGACGATGCAGTGGCCCGCGGCATCCTTGACCGGCAGGCCGACGAGATCGTGGCCATGGCCGGCA
>JBOGVH010000383.1:0-6766 GCA_050695235.1 Actinomycetota bacterium | reverse complement strand
CGGGCGGTTGGGATCGGCGACCGGGTCGACGAGGCCGTCGAACCCCTCACCGAGGCCATCGCGGCGTTGGGTGACCGGCTGGCGGCGTTGGCCGAGCTTGCCGCTCTCCCGGACGAGGCCAACCGCGAGCCTGCGTCCGAGCGGTCACTCAACCTCATCGAGCTCGACGAAGAGGAAGAAGCTCCGGGTCAACGCGCTCCCGCCTGGTGGAGTGGGAGCTAGGCCCGGCGTCCATCTGGGTTATCTTCGGGATTGCAGTCCTACTCCACGTGGTGCTCACCCGGACCTCGGCGTTCAGACAAGTCGTCGATCCCGCGTTTCCTATCGAGCCCTGAACAACCGCGAGGCCTCGCACCTCTCGATTCGCGGCTTTCGCTCCACCTTGACGTCATGAGGGACCATGGTCACGGTCAAGACGGGACCCTCTGTATGGTCCTCAGAGCGGGGGAGCCCCTTCCCCAACCCACAAGGTGGCGATCCGTGGTCCCGGGTTCGCCGAGCCTATCCGCCTGAACGGCGAAGACGCGTTCCTCTTCGTCGAACGATCCGGGGCGTTCTAGGCCAAATGGGATGTGCCGAACCTCGGGGGCGACTGACGCCCAACGCGGAGCCCGGCACGGCGTACCGCGCGGCTGTCCGGATGCGTTGCTGGAACGGCAAGGTGGTCAGGTATACCAGACGCTGTATCCGGAGGCTCCGGGTGGACTGCAGGTCCTTACCCCTCCCGGGGCCGGGCGGTGCTTCGGGTTGGTGCCCGGGTACTGGCCGGCTTCGGGCGAGCTCGCTGCGCCTGACGAACGGATTGCCCGCGAGCACCGGCGAGCACGGAACCGGCGGCGAACCTGGGCGGCGCAGGCCGCCCCGGCCGACGGCGGATCCGGCGGGTCGTTCGGGTCGAGCCCGGCCTTCACCGTCGTGCTGGCCGCAGCTCTCGCGCTCCTCGGGATCGCCGTCGGGCTCACCTCGAGACGGCGGCGGGGCACCACCTAGCGGTCCCAGTTACGGCGTCGGCGAAGTGGTCGCGCTGGGCGTCGGCGTGGGGCTGGGGCTCGGCGAGGGTGAGGGGGATGGGGACGGCGAGGGCGAGGGCGAGGGTTGTGGGAGCTCCTCCTGAATGGGACCGTCGTCGGGGGCGAGATCGAGGCACGTTCGAGGACACGACGGCCCGGTGAACTGGGTCACCACCCACCAGGAATACGACGTCCGATGGGGTCCGAATCGGAGCTTGCCCAGGCCCACGGACATGATCACCCCATCGGGACCCATCTTTCGGACCCTGATGCGCCCGACGAGCGCGTCCGGACGACGTGGCCGACGGCGGAACAGCCTCCCCACGAGATCCCGTCCGTCCGATCGGGCCACTGCGACGTAATCCTCATCGGCGTCCCCTCGCGTGTCGAGGAGCACGACCAGGAACCCCATGTCCCTGATGTCTCTCGCGGTCCAGAAGGCGAACGTGTGGATGGTCCATGTGGGCGGGTTCGGGTCGGCCGTGAACCCCACCGTCCTGACGTCGAGGCGGCCAAACGTGTCGTTCCCGTCCGGGTAGTCCTTCGGCGCGGCGAGCGCCATGGAAAGGCTCGTCAGCAGGAGCCCCCCGAGCACTGGCCCGGCGAGCCAGACCAAACTGATGCTCCGTCTCACGTCATCCTTCTGATGCGGACGGATCGGAGAGAGGAAGCCAGCATCCACGCCGCTACGACGATGCCGGTGACGGCGAGGGCCGCGGGGAAGGCGTCGCCGGCCGTTGGAAGGCCCGGCACGCTGATGCGGGGCGCGTCGACGCCTCCGAGGGCCGCGATCGACGCGCCGCCGGCCAGGAGGGCGTTGCGGAGGAGCAGGATCCGGTAGTCCTGCGCAACGCTCGTCCCAAAGCATCCGCAGGCCACCACGTTCCCGAACCGCCGGCGAGCCTCGAGGATCGCGGCCGAGAAGGCGGCGAGGATCACCAGGGCGGCGATCCCGGCAGCCCGGTGCATCCCCATCACCACCAGGCCGACGATCGCCACCTCGGCAACGGGTACCCCGATCACCGACGTCCGCTGCACCCATGGCGGCAACCCGTGGGCGCCCAGCACCCGCCGCCAGGATGCCGGGCGAGCGATCTTGGCACCGGCCGACCAGCCGAACGCGGCACCCAGCGCCGCCGCTGCCAGCGGCGCCACGAACACGTCGCTCGCCGGGAGCATGGCCGCCGCGGCCACACCCACGCCGAGCAAGGCCGCGACATGGGCGGCTCGCCACGGCGGCGAGGAAGCGCTCCGGGCCAGCCGGGCCACCAGTGCCGAGCCCTCCTGGGGCCGTCGGGCCCGTACCGCCACCAGGACCGAGAGGCCGCGAGCCAGCCCGAACGGCGCCACGAGGGCCGCCCCCACGAGCGGCTCTCCCGAGGCGGCCGCGGCCACCGCCGCCACCACCAACGTCCCGTGGGCGAGATAGGTGAGGAACCCGACACCCAGCCCCGCCCCGTACAGGAAGGCCGCGACCGGAACGGAGAAGAACGTCCGCCACCATTGCGGGACCTGTCGGCGGAGCTGCGGCACCGGGACCGGCACCACGGTGGCCTCTCGCACCAGATACAGCGCGGCGACGAGGGCGATGAGGAGGGCCCGGCCTCCGCCCCAGGGAGCGCCGAGCAGCGAGCCCGCGCCGCCGAGGATCGCCCCGAAGGCCGCCGCGGACGCCACCGCGCCCGTCACGTGGAGCGCCACGCTTCCGGCCCACCTTCCGGCTCGTCCCCCGTGGACCACGGGGGTGATGGTCTCCACCATCGACAGCCCTCAGGGACCGAAGAGCGTGGAGACGCCGGCGACGACGGACGCGACGACCACGGCGATCGTCACGGGCTCGCTCAACATGCCAGGTTGAGCTCCCGGTACGAGATGCAGAACACTCGAAGGGCGCCCGGGCAGTAGCCTCGGACCGAGGCGTCCCCATTTATCCGGATCCTCGAGCTCGAGCAGCAGTCCTGGATGTGACGGACGCGCCCGCTGCAGCATCGGCTCCAACCACCGCCGTAGCGCGGGTCCTTCACCCCCGGATACTCGTCGGGGACCCGCTCTTGGCAGATCTTCCGTCGTCGCTGCCGGCGACTCGTGTAGATGTGGCCGTCGTCGTCCACCGGATAGCCATGCACTGGATGCACCGGATAGCCGTACGCGTCCACCCGGGTGAGCGGGGCGAACGGGTGCGGACACGACCCCGTCGTGTACAGGTGGCCGCAGATGTGGTGCGCCTCCGCCCGCTCGGGTGCGAGCGCGACGGCGACGAAGGACCCCCCCGCCAGGGCGACCACAGCCCGTCCCACCTTGCCCAGGAACGAGCGCCTGCTCGTCCTGCGGGCAAGCTCGGCGGGCATGCGGGCGAGCTGGGGATGCATCAGCCCGCCCGGGCCTCCTGGAGCTCGGTGGTCATGCGGCGGGCGGCCGTGTCGACCAGCCCCTCCAGCTGTTCCAGGTCGTTCACCGTCCCCTTGGCCCTGACTACCCCGAACGGGTCGAGGATCACGACGAACGGAACGCCCGGGACGGCCCAGGCCCGCTGGGCCTGCGGATCGGAGACGACCTGCGGGACCAGCCCGGCCGCCGCCGCAGCCGCGGGGACCGACGGGCGGACCTGCTCGCACACCGGACAGGTCGGGGACTCGAACACCACCAGCCGGCCGCCGCCCGGGCCTCCCAGGTCGACGGCGGAGCCGTCAGCCGCCATGGCGCGGAGTGGAGGCGGCGTCTGTCCGAGGGGCGGCCCTTCGTCGTCGATCTCGAGGGCGCCGAGCGGGCCGAGCCGAAGGTGCAGCACGCCGATCTGGCGGGCCAGGGCCACGACCACGACGCACAGGGCGATGAGCAAGACCCACTGGACGGCGAATGCTGCCATCCACCATCCGGGCACGAGCGCTAGGCCTCCCCCTGCCCGGGAGCGGACTCGACCTCGGTCAGATCCACGAACGGGAGCTTCTCCGGGGCCATCCAGGTCGGCTCCCCCTTCTTGTCCAAGAACTGGATCACCGGCGTGCCCTCCGCCGTGAGCCCCATGATGGCCCGGAGCTCGCCGTCCTTGTTCAGCAGGCGCAGGATGGGCGAACCCTCGGCCGCCAGGCCCAGCCTGGCCCGCACCTTCCCGTCCTCGTCCTGGAGCGAGATGGTGGGAGATCCCTGCTGGGCCAGGCTGTACACGAAGCCGAGCTGCCCGTCCTTGTTCCGGAGCGCGAGCGTGGGCGACCCCTCGGTCGAAAGCCCGAACTTGGCCCGGACCTTCCCATTGTGATCGACCATGGCCATGCTGGCCGAGCCGTCCGAGAACAGACCGAAGGTGGCTCGGACCTTGCCCTCGTCGTCCGCGATGGCCAGGCCGGCAGAGCCGTCGAGCTGAACACCGAACCGGGCCCGGAGCCGCTCGTCCGGGCCGTAGAACGCGACGAACGGCGAGTCGTCGTTCGTCACCCCAAGCCGAGCCCGCACGCGCCCTTGCGAATCCTCGACCTCGATCTCGCCCGTGCGTACGACGCGCTTCTTCATGGTTCTGCCCCTCGCTGCCGGCCACCGGTTGCTCATCCGTAGCATGGCGCGACCGGCGACCTATCGCAAAGTACCCGCGTACAGGCAGGGGTCAAGCACATCGAAACGATGCCCGGGCACGAGCACGAGTACGGGGAAAGCGAGAAGCCGCCAGAACCCGAAAGTCCCAGCGGCCTCTCGTGACGAACTGTACGGGGCACCGACCTTCTCGGTCAAGCGGCGATCTCGCTCTTGTCACTCTTTCTTCAGGACCTCCGTCCGCAGGGTGCTCTGGGCCAGCCGGTCGGGCCGGGGGTCCACTCCGATGCCCGGGCCTCCCGGGACCGCCATCGTCCCGTCGGGATCCATGCGGAAGGGTTCGGTGATGTCCTCCAGGAAGTACCGCTCGCTCGCGCTGGTGTCGCCGGGGAGAACGAAGCCGGGCAGGGCGGCAAGCGCCAGGTTGGTGGCCCGTCCGATCCCAGTCTCGAGCATCCCGCCACACCACACCGGGATCCCTCGAGGAAGGAGGGAGTCGTGGATGCGCTTCGCCTCTCCGAGCCCACCCACCCTGCCCTGCTTGACGTTCACGATCCGGCACGACCCGAGCTCGATCGCTGCCTCGGCGTCGGCGGCGGATCGTATCGACTCGTCGAGGCAGATGTCGGTCAGGATCTCGCGTTGGAGCTTCGAGTGCTCCACCAAGTCATCCTGATGGAGCGGCTGCTCCACCATCAGCAGGTCGAAGGCATCGAGCGCCCGGAAGGTCTCGACGTCGCCGAGCGAATAGGCCGCGTTCGCGTCGACCGAGAGCATCGCCCCCGGGTTCGCCTCCCGTACCGCGGCGACACGCTCGATGTCCAGGCCCGGCTGGATCTTCAGCTTGACCCGGCGATATCCATCGGCCAGGTACCCGGCCACCTGTTCCAGGAGCTGCTCGGTGCTCGGCGGGATGCCGACCGAAACGCCGCACGCCACGCGGTCCTTGTCGGCGCCGAGGTACGCGGCGAGCGACTCGCCGCGGGCCCGGTGCTCCGCGTCCAGGACCGCGTTCGACAGCGTCGCCTTGGCCATCGGGTTGCCCCGGACGAAGGCGAACACGCGCTCGAGGTCCTCGGCCCGGATTTCGCCGGCCTGAAAGAGCGCCGGCGCCAGGAAGTCCCGCAGAACCAGCCACGCCCCCTCGTTGAACTCCTCGGAGAAGCCGGGGTCGGGCCCGGCGACGCACTCGCCCCATCCCTCGGCGTCACCGGTCTCGACCTTGGCAAGGATGCACTCCTTCTCCGTCTCCTGGCCGAAGCTCGTTCGGAACGGGCGAACGAGGGGAAGCCTGATCAGACGGAGCTCGATCGCTCGAACGACGGTCACGCAGATCCGCCGGTCGCGGTTGCGGCAGCAGTGAGGACATACCTCGGGCCGTCGGGGTCGCGGGTGAGGCCCACGACGATCATGCCAAGGCCGAAACACCGATCGAGCACTTCTCCCACCGCGTCTCGCCAGTCCGAGGCGAGCGCCGGATCCCGCTCCTTGAGGCCGACGTAGTCGGCCGGGATCCACACCCGTACGCTCCCGCCCGCGGCGAGGGCCGGCTCCTCCCCCCGCTCCGGCGTGGGCCTGTCGGGCGGCCCGCTCGCGCGGAGCGCATCCACGTGCGGCCCGGGTGGGCTCGCGGAGCTGCCGACCGCCTGATCCAGGTCCCACCTCACCACGAGCCGATCGCTCCGGTCGCCGCGGTTCAGCGCATCGCTCATGGCACCGTAGAAATCGCGATGGAACCGGTCGCACTGCACCCCGAGCTTGTTCAGGTTGAAGTGGGCGTTCCGGGCCTGGAGCGGATCGAACGTCCATCGGACCATGCGATAGCCGGCCTCCAGGGCCTGGGCCCGTTGGGCGAGCTTCAATGCGTATCCCACACCACCTGACCGCGACCCGGGGAGCACAGCCAGCATGTGCGAATGGACGTGGGGTCCGTCCCCGTCCAGTCCCATCCACCCGAGCACGTACCCGACGAGCTCGGCGCGTCGGAAGGCTCCGTACGGGATGTTCCCGCTGTCGGCCAACGCCCGGATCATCTCCCGAGGGACCAGCTGGTGCTCGCCCCACGTCGCAACCATGACGCGGGCGATCCTGTCGGCATCTTCGAGGGTCGTGAGGAGCCGGAGCTCGACCCCGGCTGCCCTGGCGGCGTCCTCTGCCAGCGTCCGGGCCGCTGTCACCCCCATGGCGCGGGCGAGTCTATCCCGCGCCGATCAGGGCCAGGATAGGAGAAG
>JBOGVH010000382.1:0-8874 GCA_050695235.1 Actinomycetota bacterium | reverse complement strand
CCGGCGCTGCTCCCCTCCGGACAGCTCCTCCACCGGCCGGTCCGCCAAGTGTTGGACGGAGGTGGCCACCATGGCTGCTCGTACCCTGGCCCAGTCACGCGGACCTCCGCCTCCCCAGCCCGAGAGGTGGGGGGTCCGGCCCATCAGGACCATCTCCAGCGCCGTGAACGAGAACGCGGGGACGACGTCCTGGGGAACCACGGCCACCAGCCTGGCCGCCTCCCTGGCCCGGAGCCGGTACGGGTCCCGCCGCCCGGAGAGCCAGACCGAGCCCGTGACGGGACGAAGGGCTCGCGAAGCCACGCGGATCAGCGTGGTCTTGCCCGAGCCGTTCGGGCCGACCAGCCCCACGACCTCGCCCGGCTCGACGGTGATGCTGACGCCGTCCACGACGGGGGGGCCGCCGTAGCCGGCGGTCACCCCATCGAGCACCAGCCCCGGATCACGCGCGGGCACCGGCCCGCCTGCCCTCGCGTCGAAGCAGGTACAGGAAGAACGGACCGCCCAGCAGCGCCGTCACGATGCCGACGGGGAGCTCCTGCGGAGACAGCGTCGTCCGGGCCACGAGGTCGGCCAGGATCAGCAGCGTCGGCCCCGCGAGGAGCACGGCCGGAAGCAGGCGTCGATGGTCGGCTCCCACGACCAGGCGAAGCAGGTGGGGGGTCATCAGGCCGACGAAGCCGATCACGCCGGCCACCGACACCGCGCACGCGGCGAGGAGGGCACCGACCCCGATCGTCCGCCGCTTGAGGCGCATCACCTCCACACCGAGCTGGGCCGCGCGCTCCTCCCCCAGCGAGAGCAGGTTCAGGTCGTGAGCGGTCAGGGTCGCGAGGCCCACCCCCAGCGCGATGAGCGGGACGACCGCCCCGATCGCTTGCCAGCCCTGGCCGACCAGACCGCCTAGCAGCCATGCGTAGATGTCCCGGACCTGCTCGCCGGAGAACGACATCACGAGGGACATCGCGCTCGAGATCACGGCGGCCACGGCGATCCCGGCCAACAGCAACGTGGCCACGTGGACGGTCGGTCCGATCCGGGCCAACCGGTACACCAGGAACGCGGTGAGGAGCGCGCCGGCGAAGGCGGCCAACGGAACGCCGAAGGCGCCCAGCGCCCCCGCGCCGCCGAACACGATGACCGCGATCGCCCCCAGCGCGGCGCCGGAGGAGACGCCGATGATGGCGGGGTCGGCCAGTGGGTTGCGGAACAGGCCCTGGAACACGGCGCCCGATGCAGCCAAAGCCGCCCCCACAACCGCCGCCAGCACCACTCGCGGAAGGCGAAGCTGGAGCAGGATCACCTCGGTCGATGCGGCGACGCCGGCCGGGCGGCCGGAGAACCCGAGCTTCCACGCGAGGACCCGAGCGCTCGTCCACGGAGAGATCCACACGGACCCCACCGCCACGCCGAGGAGGAACGACGCCAGGAGCGCCGCAACGAGCACCGCGAGGACCCGGCCGTACCGGCGGGGCCCGATCATCCGAACGCTTCGGGGTGCAGCGCCCGCGCGAGGAGCCGGAGCCCGTCGATCACCCGCGGGCCCGGTCTGCTCACCAGGTCCGCCTCGACGGGGATCACGCGTCCCGCGCCGATCGCCGCCACCGCGTCGAAGCCCGGCCGGGAGGCCACGGCCTTCGGGGTGGCCCCCGACTCGGAGGAGACCAGATACACGTCCGGGTCCCGGCGGACGAGGTCCTCCACCGACCACTGGGGATAATCGCTCTTGGCCCGAGCCGAGACCGACCGACAGCCGGCCCGGCCGAGGAGGTCCCCGATGAACGTATCCGGTCCGACGGTGGTGAGCGGCGGGTAGTAGACCTCGTAGAAGCAGGGCACGGCGGGATCGCCCGCGACGCGTGCTTCGACGTCGGCCGCCGCCGCCTGCATCTTGGCCACGATCGCTCCGGCGGCACCGACCGTCCCGGTCAACCACCCGACGGTCTCGATGTCGTGGAACACGTCCGCGAGGTCGGTGGAGTCGGTGGTGAACACGGGCACGCCGAGGTCACGCAGCCGCTCTTTCCACTGGTCACCGCCGGAGATCGTGAGGAACAGGTCGGGACGAAGCGACACGACCTTCTCGATGTTTGGGTCCACGCCGAAGTCGCCGGCACCGCCGATCTCATCGATCCCCTTCGCCGCCTCGGGATAGTCGTCGAATGCCCCGGCGACCCCGACCAACCGGTCCCCGAGCCCGAGCGCGAAGACGATCTCGGTGGCCGAAGGGGCGAAGGTCACGATCCGCTCGGGCGGCGCGTCCAGCGTGACGGCAACCCCGTCGTCGTCGGTGATCGTGACGGGGAACGAGGCGCCCGTGGTCGCCGGCGGTTCCGACGCGCGCGGCGCCGTGCTCGGGCCGCGCGCACACGCCACCATCACCACTGCGAGCACGAGGACGATGGATCGGCGGATGCGGGATCTGGTGAGTCGCATGGCGCGTCTCCTTTCGTGCGAAGGACGACACTCGCTCACCTCGGGGCAGGTCTCCTGACTTCCGGATCATCGCTCCCCCGACCCTTCCCGGGTTCCCTGGATGGACCCAGTGGTCTTGTCGGGATCGCTCCCCGGTCACAGTGGCGCGACCGTGCCGGACTCACACCGGCTTCCCTCTTCGCGGGGACGGGATCCGCCCGCCCCGCCTCCGGCCCCCACCGGAACCGCCGGCCGGGGCCGCCTCGAGGACCGAACTCTGCAGTTGTGCGGGTGAGTCTACCCTTCCGACCGGGCCCGGGGGAACGCTCGATGCGGGCCGGCGGCCTACGACCTTCCGCGCTAGCAGGGATCCGCAACCCGGTCTATGCTCGGTTGGGGAATCGGGGTTGCGGAAGATTGTGGGCTGTCTGGTCATCGCCCTGGTCGCCGCGGGATGCCGCGACGCGGCCGCGGGCTCGACGTCCCCCCTCGGCCCCGCCATCCTACGGATCCACGAATCCCCGAGCCCGTTCACGGAGGTCGAGGCCGGAGGGGTGACGGCCATGATCCCCGATCGATGGCGTCCCAAACTCTTCGCCGGGGCAAGCGACGCCCAACAGGGGTTCATCGCCTCACCCAAGCGGGGGGATCGGGTCGGGGGCCGCGCTCCGATCGAGGGGATGGCCGTCATGTGGGTGGACGGCACGCGGATCGGGGTCCCCTCCGACTATTACTACCTGGCCGCGAACGGACCGGCCCTCGACGCGTTGACCAGGTCGCCCGAGTGCAGTGCCACCGAGCACGTGACTGTGGTCAATCATCGGCCCTCCTTCGCGGACGGTCCGCCCGACTCGCCCGGCGACTATGTGGCCATCGGCCAAGGCGTGTGCCATACCATCGACGCGAAGACACGATGGGCGTACTTCGTGGCCGCGCCGGGGTTCGGCCCGGTCCGGACCGTCGGCATCCCGAGGTCCGGGCTGTACATGATCGTCGTCGTCATGCGGGACGAGCCTGGGGCGGCGGCGGTGCTGGACATCCTCATCCGCGAAACGAAGTTCGGCGGAGACAGCGTCTCGGAATTCATCGCGGCCGCGCGCGCCTCGTAAGCCCTACCGCCCTCGTGGGCTCCGATCGACGAATGGGGGTTTCACGACGCGCGCCGGGCCGATCCTTCCTCGCACGTCGATCTGGACCTCGGTGCCCGGCTCGAACCGCTCGGCCGGCGAGAGGTACGCGAGTGCGATCCCATGCTTGATGCTGGGTGAGAACGTCCCGCTCGTGACCTCCCCGACCCGGGCCTCGTCGGCGAGGACCGCGCAATGGGCCCGTGGGATATGTCGTCTGCCTTCCGTCACCAATCCGCGCAGCCTGGTGTGGACGCCCTCGCGTCGCCGCCGCTCCAGCGCATCACGGCCTCGAAACGATCCCTTGTCGAACGACACTGCCCACGACAGGCCGGCCTCGAGCGGCGTTCGCTCCGGGAGCAGGTCCTGCCCGTACAGCGGATAGCCCATCTCCAGGCGGAGGACGTCGCGGGCCCCGAGCCCGCAGGGCTCGATCTGGAACGGCTCTCCCGCCTCCATCAGCTCGGTCCACAGATCCTGGGCGGAGACGCCATCGCTGAACAGCTCGAACCCCACCTCCCCGGTGTATCCGGAGCGAGTGAGGACGAGGCGCCGTCCCCGGTACTCCGACTCGGTGCAGCCCATGAACGGGAGGTCGGCGGCCTCGGGGAACTGCGCGCCAACGACCTCGGGAGACCGCGGCCCCTGAACCCCGAGGAAGCACCACCCCGCGTGTTCGACCACGTCGGCTTCCGAGGCTCGCTCCCGGAGGATGGCCACCACCTTGGCCGTGTTCGACGCGTTCGGAACCAGGAAGAACCGGTCCGGCGCGAGCCGGTAGGCGATGAGGTCCTCCTCGACGCCTCCCCGGTCGTTCAGGACCAGGTTGTACAGGGCACGGCCGATCGGGAGCCTCGAGTGCTCGTTGGTCAGGGTCTGCTGGAGGAGCGGCAGGGCACCGGGACCCGCCACGTCCACTTTGCCCAGGTGGCTCAGGTCGAACAGGCCAACCCGCTCGCGGACGGCCCGATGCTCGGACACGGTCCCCTCGTACTCGATGGGCATCGCCCATCCGGCGAACTCGCCGATCTTCGCGCCGAGGTCGCGATGGACCTCCTCCAGTGGCGTTCGGAGCAGGTCCCCCGAGTGCATGGCTGCATCCTACGGATGCGACGGCGGCGGTAACATGGCCGTTCGGATGGCTGATGCCTTCGACGTCGTGGTGATCGGCTCGGGGACCGGGGGGTACTCCTGCGCCTTGCGGTCGGCGGAACTGGGCAAGCGCGTGGCCCTGGTCGAACGCGACGGCAGGCTCGGCGGGACCTGCTTGCTCCGGGGATGCATCCCCACCAAGGCGCTGCTTCGATCGGCCGAGGTCCTGGACACCGTCAACCGGGCGGAGGAATGGGGCGTGAAGGCGAGCGGCTCTGCCGACTGGGACGCGGTCAAGGCCTTCGAGGATCGGATGGTCGACAAGCTCGTCTCCGGCCTCACCTCGCTGATCAAGGCTCGAAAGGTGAATGTCGTGCAGGGCACGGCCGTCCTTCGATCGGGTTCCTCAGTGTCGGTGGACGGCAACGATCTCTCCGCGACTGATGTCGTCATCGCCACCGGCTCCTCACCCAAGCTGCTGCCCGGCGTGTCCATCACCGACCGGATCATCACGAGCGATCAGGCGCTCACCTATCCCTCGATC
This sequence comes from Actinomycetota bacterium, assembly GCA_050695235.1. Classification (GTDB taxonomy): domain Bacteria; phylum Actinomycetota; class UBA4738; order UBA4738; family HRBIN12; genus AC-69. Next base: position 3,696 of record JBOGVH010000382.1, on the reverse strand, counting down.
CCCACGTCCGCTGTGGTCATCGGGGCCGGTGCGGTGGGCCTGGAGTTCGCCTCGCTGTACCGCTCGCTCGGGGCGGAGGTGACGGTCCTCGAGGCGCTTCCGCGGATCGCGCCCCTCGAGGACGAGGACATCTCCAAGGAGCTCGGACGGGCGTTCCGCAAGCGCGGCATCCAGGCCTTCGCCGGCGCGCGCGTGAAGTCGATCGACGAGGTCGGCGATGCCGTCAAGGTCGTCTACGAGGTGGCGGGAGCGAGCAAGACGGTCACCGCCGACGTCTGCCTGGTGGCCGTGGGAAGAGGTCCGGTGACCGACGGCCTCGGGGCGGAGCAGGCGGGCGTCGAGCTCGACCGGGGATTCGTCAAGGTGGAGGGTCAGCTCCACACGACGGCCCCCCATGTCTGGGCCGTGGGCGACGTCGCTGCGACGCCGCTCCAGCTGGCCCACGTCGCCTTCACCGAGGGGATCGCCGTGGCCGAACGGATCGCCGGGATCGAGGTGCCCGAGATCGACTACGCCGGGATCCCGCGGGTCACCTACTGCAGCCCTGAGGTGGCATCGGTCGGGCTGACCGAGGCGCAGGCGGTGGAACGGGGACACGAGGTCCAGGTGGAAAGGCTCAACTTCCAGGCCATCGGGAAGGCCAACATCGTCGGCGAGGGAGGCATCGTGAAGGTGATCGCCGACAAGGGCGGGCCCGTCCTCGGCATCCACATGGTGGGGCCGCATGTTACCGATCTCATCGCCGAGGCCATGCTCATCACCAACTGGGAGGCGGTCCCCGCCGAGGTGGCCGCCCTGATCCACCCACACCCGACACTGTCCGAGGCCATCGGCGAGGCCCACCTCGCGCTGGCCGGCAAGCCCTTACACACCGCCTGAGGGGGCGCCCATGGCGACCGAAGTATCCGAGAAGCAGGCCGAAGCGGACTGGCGGGTCGGGCTGTCCGACGACCAGCTGACGGACGTCCTATACAAGCTCAAGCTGTGCCGGTACTTCGACGAGCGGATCGAAGCACTGTATCGGCAGGGCCGGCTGCCTGGGGCGATCTACTCGGGACGCGGCCAGGAGGGGACGCATGTCGGGGTGGCGTACACGCTCCGCGATGACGACTCCCTGTTCCCCACCCACCGGGATCTCTCGGCCCAGCTCACGAAGGGCCTGGACCTGAACCGAGTGATGGCGCAGTACTGGGGCCGGATCGATGGGTTCACCAGGGGTCGCGACGGCAACAGCCATGTGGGCGACTGGCTCGGCCACCGGACGTGGACCCCGGTCTCCCACCTCCCGCTCGCCTACCCGATCGCGTGCGGCGCTGCGCTCGCCTACAAACGCCGGGAGGAACAGCGGGTGGCCATGGCCATCTGCGGCGAGGGGGCCACGTCGAACGGCCGGTGGCACGAGGCGTTGAACGTCTCGGCCGTCCATCGGCTCCCTGTGGTGTGGGTGGTGAACAACAACCTGTGGGCCTACTCGACGCCGAACCCACTCGAGTTCGCCGTCCCCACGGTGGCCGAGCGGGCGGTGGCGTACGGGTTCCCGGGGGTCCGGGTGGACGGGGCCGACGTGCTCGATGTGTACCGCGTGGCGCGGCAGGCCGTGGACCGGGCGCGGGCCGGCGAGGGACCGACCCTGATCGAATCGGTGTCGCTTCGGTGGCGCGGCCACGCCGGGCATGATCCGGCGAAGTACGTACCCAAGGAGATGCTCGAGGAGTACATGCACCACAAGGATCCCGTGAAGCGGTTCGAGGAGCTCCTCCTGGCTCATGAGGTCGTCGGCGCAGAGCTGGTCAAGCGGATCCAGGAGCGCATCGAGCGCCAGTTCGACGAGGGGTACGAGTTCGCGCAGGCGTCGCCGTTCCCCGTGCCCGCCGACGTGACCAGGGGCCTGTGGGTGGAGGACGGGTACTGGCAGGGCGAACCCTCCCGCGAGGGAGGAACGGGCTGATGGCGACGGCACAGGTGGAATCGGGGGCTGCCGGGCACGGCGCCGAGCCCCGCGGGAAGCGAACCGAGGCCGGAGAGGCCACGTACCTCATCGCCATCGCCGAAGCGCTGTGGGAGGAGATGGAGCGCGACGAGCGCGTGTACCTCCTCGGCGAGGACATCGGCGCTTATGGCGGGGCGTTCAAGGTGACCGAGGGGTTCATCGACCGGTTCGGCCCCGAGCGCGTGATGGACACCCCGATCGCCGAGGAGACCATCGTCGGAATGGCCATCGGTTCGGCCATGGAGGGCTTCCGCCCCGTCGCCGAGTTCCAGTATGCGGACTTCATGACCTCCGGCTTCGACGAGATCGTTACCGCGGCCGCCCGGTACCACTATCGCTCCGGCGTCCCGCTCCCGATCGTGCTTCGCGGGCCGTCCGGCGGCGGCGTTCGGGCGAGCTCCTTTCACTCGACCAACCCCGAGCCGTGGTTCGCTCACGCTCCGGGGATGAAGGTGCTCTGCCCGGCCTTCCCCTCCGACGCCAAGGGGTTGCTGAAATCGGCCGTGCGCGACGACAACCCGTGCGTGTTCTTCGAACACAAGTGGATCTACCGCCGGATCAAGGAGGTCGTCCCGGAGGAGCCGGACTTCCTCGTCCCCATCGGGCGGGCCAAGGTGCAGCGCGAGGGCACCGACGTGTCGATCGTGACGTACGGGATGATGGTGCATCTGGCGCTCGAGGCGGTCGAGAACCTCTCCCAGAAGGGCGTCTCCGTGGAGGTTGTGGACCTTCGCACGGTGCACCCGCTCGACACGGAAACCATCCTGACGTCGGTGGAGAAGACAAGCCGGGCGCTGGTCCTGTACGAGAGCCACCGGTTCCTGGGGGTCGGCGCCGAGGTTGCAGCGATGATCGCCGAGGAGGGCTTCCAGCACCTCGATGCACCAGTGATGCGCCTGGCCCCGCCGAACGTGCCGGTCCCATTCTCGCCGCCCCTCGAGGACGCATATCTGCCGCAGGTGGCCGACATCGAGGCCGCGGTGGAGAAGCTGTCCGCGTGGTAACGATCTCCCGGGAGGGCTCATGACCACCGTGACCATGCCGCAGCTCGGCGAGACCGTCGTCGAGGGGACCATCACCAAGTGGCTGAAGCAGGAGGGCGACCACGTCGACCAGGACGAGCCGCTCTTCGAGATCTCCACGGACAAGGTCGACACCGAGGTCCCGTCCCCCGCCGCCGGGACGCTGACGAAGATCCTGGTGCAGGAGGGGCAGACCGTGTCGGTGAAGACCCCCATCGCCGAGATCGACGGCGCCGGGGAGGCGGCCGGGACCGCTGCTCCGCCGGACTCTGCCCAACCACCGGCCGCACCTCCCGCGGTCGCATCACCTGAATCGTCGCCCGAGCGTGGGGCAGGGCCCGGCTCCGCCCCGCCGGTCGCTGCACCCCGTCCAGCTGCTCCCGCCGCCTCTGTAGCGCCCTCCGCGCCTGGACCGGGTGCGCAAATACCGGACCGGGGGGCGAGGAGCCAGATCATCTCGCCCCTCGTCCGCCGCCTCGCCGAGGAGAACGGCGTCGACCTCTCACAGGTGATCGGGACCGGGACCGGCGGCCGGATCACGAAGAACGACGTCATGGCCTTCGCCGTGTCACGCGAGACGGCGGCCCCCGAAGCGCGGCCAGCTGCCGGACCGACAGCGCCGGCGCCGGCTCCCGCTGCGATCCCAGCCGCGCCGGCTCCGGAAACGGTCCCCGAGCCCAAGGT
>JBOGVH010000381.1:0-1670 GCA_050695235.1 Actinomycetota bacterium | reverse complement strand
GCCCGTCCTCGGACGGTCCGCGTCTCCGACGGGAACGATGGGCGGGGAACCGTCACGATCCTCGGACCGGCGCCCCGTGAACGGACGGCGGCCCGGGCGCTCGCCGGGATCGAGCACGTGCTCCGGCTCGACGCGGACCTCTCGGGGTTCTACGAGTTGGCGCAGGGCGACCCCGACCTCGCCTGGGTGACCTGGGGCGCCGGCCGGATGGTCCGGAGCCCCACGGTGTTCGAGGAGGTGATCAAGACCATCTGCACCACCAACTGCACGTGGTCCGCGACGAAGCGGATGGTCGTGGCCCTCGTGGAGCATCTCGGCGCCCCCGCCCCGGGCGCGCCGAGCGATGGCCCGTACGGCCGGGCGTTCCCCACCCCCTCGGCCATGGCGGAGGCCGGCGAGGGCTTCTATCGCGGGGTGGTCAGGGCGGGCTACCGAGGCCCGCACCTGCTCTCGGTGGCCCGCTCCGTCAGCGATGGCGAACTGGATCTGGAGATCCTTGGGCGGGCCTCGCCAGAGGATCTCCCCGACGCGGAGCTCGAACGGCGGCTCCTGGCGCTTCCGGGGGTCGGGCCGTACGCGGCGGCACACGTCATGCTGACGCTCGGCCGCTATTCCAAGCTGATCCTCGATTCCTGGACCCGGCCGGCCTACGCCCGTCACGTTGGACGGAAGGCCGTCAGCGACGCCGCCATGGCCCGCAGGTTCAAGAGGTACGGGCCCTACGCCGGCCTGGCATTCTGGCTGATCCTCACCCGCGACTGGGTCTGAGGGGCGAGGCTTGCCTCGCAATCGGTCCGGGCGCATACTGCCTCGGGCCGCCCCACGGCCAACCATCCCGGTCGGACCTGAGAAGGAAGCGATGAGCGTGCCGTTATGGCATTCCCACGTCGTGCTCGGCGCCTGTGGTCCTCGTTGCGGGCTGAGAGGCGAACGCTGCGCCAGGGCTTGGCCGCCCTCACCCTCAGCACGCTCGCATCCTTCGTCGCCGGCCTGACGCTCGGCCACATCACCGACACGCTCACGCAACTTCCCGGGCTCTTGGTGCTGATCCCCGCAGCCGTGGGGATGCGCGGCACGATCTTCGGGGCGATCGGGGCGCGCCTGGGCACGAGCACCCACGCGGGTCTGTTCGAGGTGACCTTGAACCGCAACGGCGTCCTCTACCAGAACATCGAGGTCGCACTGATCACCACGTTCACGTCGGCGCTGTGGCTGGCCATCCTGGCCCGGTTGGCGACGCTCGCGTTCGGCCAGCGGTCCATCTCGATCTGGGACTTCGTGACGATCTCGGTGGTCGGCGGGGCCCTCGGCTCGGTCTTCATCCTTCTGTTCACGATCGGGTTGTCGGTACTCTCGTATCGCCGCGGCTATGACCTGGATGCGGTGGCGACCCCGATGGTCACGGCCCTGGGGGACATGGGCACCCTCCCCACGTTGTTCCTGGCCACGTTCATCACCCGGAACCACGCGGTGAACGCCATCGTGGCGGCGGTGTGCGTCGTGGTCTGCATCTATTCGCTGGTCCGGGCGATCACGACGGATCTCAAGCCCGTGCGGCGCATCGTCGCGGAGATGGTCGCGGTGATCCTTCTCACCCCCCTCTTGGACATCGCGGCCGGCGCCGTGCTCCAGGCGAAGGAGCCGGTGCTGACCGCCCTCCCCGGCCTGTT
>JBOGVH010000380.1:0-4529 GCA_050695235.1 Actinomycetota bacterium | reverse complement strand
CGCGGCCAGGACGCTCGCCATGTCCTCCTCGGCGCCGGCGAAGGACCCGACCCCGCGTGAGGGCCGGGTGGCGTCGAAGGCAGTCTGCAGCTCAGCGCTGGTGATCCCGATCCGTGCCGCCATGGTGTCCCGCAGGCCCGGCCACTCGCCCCACACGAGCGTGTCGTAGAGGTCGATCAGCAGGGTAGGCGGGACGTCGCTCGATCCCATGCCCATCAGGCTACCGCCCTTCTGGCGACCGGCCACCCGTTGCTCGCACCGTAGCCGTCACGAAGCTGGCACGTTGCCCTGAGGAATACTCGTACTACCTAGTACGCCGGTTAGCTCAGGTATGCGATGTGCTGGACCGGCTCGAGGCGAACGCCAAGAGCTGCCCGGCAGGAGTACTTTCGATGTCGACGGTGGGGAGGACGGGGCTTCTTGTCGCGGCGGGGGTGGTCAGCGGGTTACTCGCCGCCGCGATCATGGTCAGGGGCGGCGGTCGGGGAATGGTGGTTGTCCTCGTCCTTGGCGTGGGCGGCTTCCTGCTCGTGTCCCGTTTCCGGAAGGCCTCCCGGCGGGCGGCGGTCAAGGACGAAGCCTTGCGCCTGGGACTCTCTTTCTCGCCGAGGGACCCCTTCGGGCTGCTCGACTTCGACTTCCATCCCTTCGTGCGGTTCGGCAAGCTTCCCGGCACCCAGGGCGTGGAGAACGTCGTTTGGGGTGTGCGGGACGGCCGCCAGGTGCGGGCGTTCGACTACTGGCGGGCGGCCGAGGACGAGCCGGACCGGTTCTCGTGCGCGATGGTTCGGATCCCAGACGGATGGCCGCCCCTGTTGATCCGTCGGCGGGGGCCCTTCGACGTCGCCCGCAACGCCTTGGGACCGCGCGACGTGGAGTTCGAGCTAGAGCTCTTCAACCGGCTCTTCGAGGTTCGCGGGGCCGATCGGAGGTTCGCCTCGGCGGTGGTCGACCAGCGAATGATGCGCTGGCTGCTCGAACCGGGTCCCGTGCACGGGTTCCAGCTCCACCGCGGCTGGCTCCTCGCGTGGATGCCCCGTCTGCAACCGTGGGAGCTCGAACGCGCCCTGACCACGGCGGAGGTGTTTCACGAGCGGATCCCCCGAGCGGTGTGGTCGCTATACCCCGAAGGTCCACCGGCCAGGCCCGATCTCAGCTGACCCATCCTCGTACCCCGCCCGGCCGTGGTGGCTCTGAGTGAAAAGGGACCCAGCTACTTGACCAGCTCGCCGCAGAACTCCGAGAAGCCGTCGACGTACCGCTCGACGTCGTCCTCGTCGTGCTGCACCGAGACCGTCCACTGTTCCTCGTCGCCGGGGGTCATGAAGATGCCGCGGTTGATCATCCAGGAGAACGAGGCGTAGAAGAGCTCGGGGATCGTCTCCAGGAAGTCCCGGTAGTTGGCGAGCGGCTCCTTACGGTAGGAGACGCAGCCCTTGGCCCCGAGGTCGACCGTGTGGGCCGGGATGCCCGTGTCGTCGATCGCGCCCTGGCATCCCTCGGCCAGCATGGTCCCCAGCTTGCCGAGATGGTCGTAGGCGTCCTTGGTCAGAACCTGCGTGAGGGCCGCGAGCCCCGCGGCCACCGAGAGGGGGTTGCCGTTGAACGTCCCCTGCTGCGCGGCGCCCTTGGCCACCGCGTCCATGATCCGGGCTTCACCGCCGAACGCGCCGGTCGTCGCGCCGCCTCCGATGGCCTTGGCGAACGCCGCCAAGTGGGGCCGGACCCCGAACCGCTCCGTGGCGCCGCCATAGGCGATCGTGCCGCCACACTTGACCTCGTCGAAGATCAGCACGACCCCGTGTGCGTCGCAGAGATCACGGAGGGCCTGGAGGTACCCCGGTTGTGGGACGACGATGCCGATGTTCATCATCACCGGCTCGAGGATCAACGCCGCGATCTCGTTCCCGTGCTCCCGGAAGAGCTCCTCCACCGCCGTCGCATCGTTGAAGGGGACGATGATCGTGTCGTGCCACATGGAGCGGGGCACGCCCTTGGACGTCGGCTGCGTCGTGTACGCCGAGCCGGCCGTGTCGGCCGACTCGCCCTTCACGTTGAACCGCATGTCGAGGACGTCCGACTCGGGAACCACCGAGAACAGAACCGCGTCGTGGTGGCCGTGATAGGAACCCTCCATCTTCACGATGCGGTCCCGGCCGGTCGCGGCCCGGGCCACCCGCAGGGCGTCCATGGTGGCTTCGGTGCCGGAGTTGACGAACCGGACCTGCTCCAGCTGGAACCGTTCGCAGACCGCCTCGGCCAAGGCCACGGTCGGTTCCGTCGTCACGGCGAAGTGGATCCCCTGGTCGGCGACCTTGCGGATGGCCTCCACGATCTTGGGATGGGCGTGGCCCACCACGTTCACCCCGAAGCCGCCGTGGAAATCGACGTACTCGGTCCCGTCCACGTCCCATACCTTCGAGCCCTTCCCTCGGGCCACGTACACGGGGTAGGGGTCGTTGGCCTGGAAGTTCGAGGCCACTCCCTTGGGCAAGCTCCGCACCGCGCGCTGGTGCAGCTCCGCGGACGCCGAGGTGCGCTCCAGCAGCCGCCGCTCCTCGCGTTCGCCGATCTCCCCAGCCCGGGCCTTCAGCCGTTCGACATCCACGCGTCCACCTCCTGAATCGGCCAGCCTACCGAAACGCCCCTATGGGCGGAAGTTCACGAACTGGAGCGGGATCTCGAAGTCATGGTCCCGCACGGCTCGCATGATCTCCTGGAGATCGTCCTTCTTCTTGCCGGAGATGCGGATCTGGTCGCCCTGGATCTGGCTCTGGACCTTCACGCCCGCGCCCTTGACGAACCGAACGATCTCCTTGGCCTTCTCGTCCGTGATGCCCACGTTCACGTGGACGCTCCGCCTGTAGGTTCCCTTCGCCGCGGGTTGGACCGGCCCCTCCTTCAGGGCCTTGATCGGCACCTCCCGCCGGACTGCCTTTTCCTTCAGGACCTCGACGGCGGCCTTCAACCGGTCCTCGGTGGAGGAACGGACCTCGATGAGCGTGTCGTCTCGGTCGATTGTTGTACCGGTGTTCTTGAAGTCGAAGCGCTGCTGGATCTCCCTGCGAGCCTGGTCCACGGCGTTGCTCACCTCCGGCATCGAGACCTGGGAGACGATGTCGAACGAGAAGTCTTTCGCCATGGCCCATATCTTAAGGAGCCGGGGCCGAGCCCGGAGCCGGCCCGTCCCCGCGGCGGGGGATAGGCTCGCGCGGTGAGCCAGGGCCACGAGCTCAAGTGGGACGCGGCGCTGTACGCGGCCGGAGCCGCCGTGGCCGGCGCCGCTGCCCTGTCTGATCGGATCCCGCTGCAACGCGACTGGGGGAGGATGGCCCTCGTCCCCTACGCGGTGGGCGCGATCGCGGCATTGGCCCTGGCCCGGGCGAGCACGGGGGCTGCGACCCGCGCTCGGGTGGGATTGGCTGTGGCCGTCCTCGTGGGTGCGGCGTTCCTCCCGATGGCCTTCGAGGTGTGGTGGCGCGCTCGCGACGGGTTCGCCGGCCACCTCCAGTCCGAGACCCTGGTGACCGAGGAGTCCGCCGTGGCCCTGCTCGGCGGCCACGACCCGTACGCCGCGTCCTTCGCGTCCGGTCCGCTCGGCTCCTGGCCGCCCGGGACCGCGGAGCACGTCCCCTACCTCCCGGGCATGTTCGCCTTCGGCCTTCCGCGCGCGGTTGCCGGGGACATGTGGCTCACCGACGCCCGTCTCGGGTTCGCGGTCGTGTCGGTGACGGCGCTCGCGGTGGCCCTGTGGCTGGCGCGGCCCCCGCCCGCACGGGGGCTCACGGCGCTGCTGGTCGTGCTCGCACTTCCCACCGGTGCCCGGTACTTGGCGGGGGGCGGTGACGACGTCACCGTACTCTCGATGATGCTGCTGTCCCTGGTCCTTCTGCACCGGAAGAAACCCGCCGCGGCGGGGTTGGCCGCGGGACTGGCCGCGGCCATCAAGCAGACGGCGTGGCCTCTCCTCCCGTTCCTGATCATCGCGGCCCGCGACCCGGAGGGAAGGCGCGCGTCGGGGCGAACCCTTGTCGCGGCGTCTGCGGTGATGCTCCCGCTCATCGCCCCGTTCGTCGTGTGGAACCCGACGGCGTTCGTCCGCGACGTCGTGCTGTTCCCTCTCGGCCTGGCCCGGCAGCCCACCTTGGCGGCCAGTCCGACGCTGGGGAGTCTCCTGGCCGAGGCCCTAGCGCTGCCGAAGGGGATCGTGGCCGGGACCCTCCTGCTGATCGTCCTGCTCGTAGCGGGGTATCTCGTGTTCCTCCGGCCACCAATCGACGCGCGGGGCGCCGCCGAGCGGACCGCGCTAGTCATGCTGCTGGCGATCATGCTCGCCACGGCGGGAAGGTTCGGCTACCTCCTGTATCCGATCGGCCTGCTCGCGTGGGCCCGGCTCGTCCTGGTGAGGGAGCCGCCCGAAGCGGTGGCGACGAACGCCGATACCCGGACGCTAAGATGGAGGTTCATCCGGGAGGGTGCCCGAGCGGCCAAAGGGAGCGGTCTGTAAAATCGCCGGCGTAGCCTACGGA
>JBOGVH010000379.1:0-5585 GCA_050695235.1 Actinomycetota bacterium | reverse complement strand
GAGCGCCCGGCAGCGCCCTGGACCGGTTCTTCCACGTCTCCGAACGAGGCTCCACCGTTCGGACCGAGATCATCGCCGGGGTGGCCACGTGGCTGACGATGGCCTACATCCTGTTCGTCAACCCGGCCATCCTCGGCAGCATCCCGGATCACGCGGGCACGACGCTCCCCTTCGACCAGGTCCTCACGGTGACGGCGCTTGCCGCCGGCGTCATCACCATCCTGATGGGCGTGGTCGCCAACTACCCGTTCGCCCTCGCCGCGGGGTTGGGGCTGAACGCCTTCGTCGCGTTCACCCTGGTCGGCACCTTCGGCTTGACCTGGCCGGAGGCCATGGGCGTGATCGTGATCGAGGGACTGATCATCGCGGCCCTGGTCCTCACGGGGTTCCGCGAAGCCGTGCTGAACGCCATCCCCATGGATCTGAAGCGGGTGATCGGGATCGGGATCGGGCTGTTCATCGCCTTCATCGGTCTGGTGAACGCCGGCATCGTGGTCCACCCGGAGGCCGGCACGATCGTCACGTTGAACCCCGACCTGTCGACCCTTCGGATCCTCACCTTCGCGGTCGGCCTGGCCGTCACGGCCGGGCTCGTGGCCAGGAGGATGCGAGGTGGCCTGCTGATCGGGATCCTGTTCACGACCGTCCTGGCGATCGTGATCAACGAAGTCTGGGGCGACTCCCAGATCTGGACCGCTGTCGGCCCGGACGTCGCGCAGATCCCAAGCAAGGTCGTCGCCACGCCGCACTTCGACCTGCTCGGCAAGTTCTCGATCACCGGGGTGTTCGACGTCGTGCCGTTCCTCACAGCGGCTGCGCTGATCCTGTCGGTCATGCTGTCCGACTTCTTCGACACGATGGGGACCGTGATCGGGATCGCAGGCGAGGCCAAGCTGCTCGACGACCGGGGCCGGCTGCCCGGCATCAACCGCGTGCTGCTGGTCGACTCGCTCGCGGCGGCGGCCGGTGGCGCTGCATCGGCCTCGTCGAACACGACCTATATCGAGAGCGCGGCCGGCGTGTCGGAGGGGGGCCGGACCGGCCTGACGGCGGTCGTCGTCGGGGTGCTGTTCCTGTTGTCGATATTCCTCTCGCCCCTCGCCGGGGTCATCCCTCCGGAGGCCACGGCGCCGATCCTAGTGATCGTGGGCTACTTCATGATGACGGTCGTGAAGGAGATCGACTGGGCCGACGCGTCGGTCGGCATCCCGGCGCTCCTCACGATGATCGTCATGCCCTTCACCTTCAGCATCACGAATGGCGTGGGCGCCGGCTTCATCTCGTACGTGGTGATCCAGGTCCTTCGGGGACGATGGGACAAGGTCCACTGGCTGATGTACCTGGTCTCGGCCGTCTTCGTCTGGTATTTCGTGCGCGGACTGCTGGCCTGAGACCGGCGTAGGGCGCGGGGTGGGGCGGCGCCCCGGAGCATGCTCACGGGCGGCCGCCCATGACCCGAGTGTCGCTTCGCTCAGGCGAAGCGAAGGTGCTCGCCGAGGTCCAGGACTGGCCGGGGCGCCGGGGCGCCGGCCGGCATGGGGCCGGCGGCAACGGCGCCGAGGGCGAACCACTCGTCGCCCATCGACAGTACCCCCCGGGTCTCTTCCTGGCAGAACAGCGTCGATGAGATCCAGCATGACGCGATCCCCTGGGCGTGCAGGGCGAGCAAGAGGCTCTGGATGGCCGCACCTCCCGACAGCAGGAACATCTCCTTCTCGGCGTGGGCCCGCTCCTCGTCGGGGTAGCGGTGGGCACCCTGGAACCGGATCCACGGGACGATGAGCAACGGAGCCGTGCCGAGCACGGCGTCGCTTCGGTCGATCCGGCGCGTGATCACGTTCTCGGAGACGCCGTCCCGTTCCAGGTCATCCCTCCACGCCTGCGCCATCGCCGCGAGCAGCGCGCGCTTCGCCGGCTCGCCGTCGAGCGCCGTGAACGCCCAGGGCCGCGTGTGGTGCGGGGCGGGCGCCGTGCACGCGGCCCGCACCGCCTCCTCCACCGCTTCACGAGGCACCGCCCCGGGGCCGAATGCCCGGATGGTGCGCCGCGCCGAGATCGACAGGAGTGGCGACTCCCGGAACAGATCCTCCTTTGCAGGGCGCACGAGCTCGGCGGCCGGTGAGGCTGGGGCGTTCGCGTGGACGCCCCGCAAGATCGCCGCGGGGATGTGCGAGGCCTTGCCCATGACCAGCCCGCTTGCCGCCGCCACCTCGTCGGCCAGGGCCACGATCGTGGCCTCGAGGGTCGTGCCATGCTGGTCCGGCGTTCCCCGAAGGTCGAGCACGGCGGGAAGCCCCGCGCATCCGATGGCCACGTTCACCACTCCACGCCGCCACGTCCGGCCGAAGGTATCGGTCACCACCACCCCGACGGAGATCCCGAGCGACTGCTCGAGGCCCTTGCGGATCGACTCCGCCGACCCGTCCGGGTCCTCCGGGAGGAGGGTCAGGAATCCCGGTTCGACGTTCGATGCATCGACGCCGGCGTTTGCGCACACGAACCCGTGCCGGGTCTCGGCGATCACCAGGTCCCCCCGGCGAGCCACGATGCGTCGGGACTCTCGCTCGGCCCACGCGGTCCGGCGCTCGCCCCCGTCCGGAACGACCCGGCCCTCAGCCTTCGACACGATCTTCTGGGTGACCGCGACGACGTCGTCATGCCGGACGCCGAGCTCCGCGAGCTTCGGCCCGAGGAGAGCGGCGACATCGTCGCCGGGACGGACCTCTCCGATACCCTCGACGGGGATGATCTCGATGCCCACGCTCACCGCACCAGGTCGAGGGCCGCGCGGGCCACGTTCTCGGCCTTCGTGTCATCGGCCATGACCGTGTCGGTGACGGCGACCCGAACGCCGAGCTCGCGCTCGATGCGGGACGCCAGCTCGCCGTCGGCATGATCCACCACCCACCCTGCGAGCAGCCCGCGGTAGCACTCCGCGGCTCCGAGCGCCGTCACCGCGTATCCCGCCATCGGCATCAGCCTGTCGGCCATGCCGGCGAGCGGCGCGCCTCCGACGATCGGCGAGATGCCGACCGCGGCATCGCGACGGTGGGCCACGGCCTTCCCGATGCCCGGCACCGACAGGATGGGCCGGAGCGACGCGATCGGGTTCGATGGGCAGAGCACGACCATGTCGGCGGCCTCGATCGACTCGAGCACACCCGGCCCGGGGACGGCGGCCTCGACGCCGTCGTACCGGATCGCCTTGACCTCGTCCCGGGCCCGGCGCTTGACCCAGTACTCCTGGAAGTGCAGGTCGAATTCCTCTCCGTCCGTCATCACCGAGACGCGCGTGGCCACCGGGTCGTCGCTCATCGGCACGATGCGGGGGCCCACGCCGAACCGGCGGGCAACGAGCGCCGTGGCTTCCGACAGCGTGGCCCCCGCTCGGAGCAGGTTCGTCCGGTACAGATGGGTGGCCAGGTCGAGGTCACCGAGGTTGAACCAGGCCTGCTCGGGATCGAACCGGCCGAGTTCCCCGGTGGTCCGGAAGGTCTCGTCGCGGCGGCCCCATCCGCGCTCGCGGTCCATGACCCCCCCAAGCCAGTAGGTCACCGAGTCGAGATCCGGCGAGACGTGGAGCCCGTGCATCTGGACGTCGTCCCCGGTGTTGACGACGACGGTGAGGTCTTCAGGCTGGACGATGCGGACCAGTCCCCGCAGGAACTTCCCCGCGCCGATCCCTCCCGCCAGAGCCGTCAATCGCATCGCGGATAGCGTAGTAGGCTCGCTCGCGATGGCGGAGGCGACCCCCCAGCGGACCCGGCCCGATCGTTCGTCATTCCCCCCCGGAGCGCTTATCCGCCGAGCACTGTCTCGAGCGGAAGCCGGCAAGACGCTGTCGCTCGACGAAGCCGAGGGCCTGGTCGCGGCGAGGGGAGAGGACCTGGACCGGCTGGTGCGTGTGGCATCGGGGCTCCGGGAGCTCGGTCACGGCTCCACGATCACGTACTCGCGCAAGGTGTTCATCCCGCTCACGATGCTCTGCCGGGATCACTGCCATTACTGCACCTTCGCCAAGCCGCCCGCGAGGCTGGAGCGACCGTTCCTCTCCATCGAGGAGGTCGTGGCTATCGCCGAGGGCGGCCGGACGCGCGGCTGCAAGGAGGCGCTGTTCACCCTGGGCGACCGGCCGGAGGAACGCTACCCGGTGGCGCGGGAGTGGCTCGCCGCGCGCGGGTACCACACCACGCTCGACTACGTGCGGGCGGCGGCGATCCGGGTCATCGAGGAGACCGGCCTCCTGCCGCACCTGAACCCCGGTGTGATGAGCTGGGAGGAGATGGCCCGCCTGAAGCACGTGAGCGCGTCGATGGGCCTGATGCTCGAGACGTCGTCGGATCGTCTCTCGGAGAAGGGCGGGCCGCATGTCGGCTCACCGGACAAGGTTCCCGCCGTGCGGATGCGGACCATCGAGGACGCGGGCCGCCTGGCCATCCCGTTCACCACCGGCATCCTGGTGGGTATCGGGGAGACGCTTCGGGAGCGCGCCCAGTCGCTGCTCGCCATCCGTGACCTCCATCGCCGGTACCGGCACGTTCAAGAGGTCATCGTCCAGAATTTCCGGGCCAAACCGGGGACGGCCATGCATCGGGCCTCGGAGCCGGAGGAGGAGGAGTTCCTGGCCGTGGTGGCGACGGCCAGGGTGCTGCTCGGGCCCCAGATGAACGTGCAGGCGCCGCCGAACCTGTCGGACGAAGGGATGCAGCTCCGTCTGCTCGATGCCGGGATCAACGACTGGGGCGGAGTGTCTCCCTTGACGCCCGACCACGTGAACCCGGAGAAACCGTGGCCGGCCATCGGGGTCCTGGCAGCCCGGACGGCCGACCGGGGCCTGGAGCTCAGGGAACGCCTCACCATCTACCCCCAGTTCGCTCTCCGTCCCGACCCCTACCTTGCAGCGAAGATGCGCCGCCCGGTCGAGGAGCTCATGGGGGCTGACGGTATGGCCGCCCCGGACACCGTGCCGCATCCCATCACCTGGCAGGACCCGGACGTCCAGTGGAAGCCCCGGTCGATCGAGCTCACCTTCGCCAGGGGTCCGGGGGCGGGCCTTCGCCAGGACGCCGCCGCCGTGTACGGGGACTTCGAGGTGCTCGACAACGAGGTGACGAGGTCGTGGGCCGGCCGGGAGGTGGTCCCCGCCCGCATCGATGCCGACGTCAAGGCGGCCTTGCGAAGGGCGGAGGGGCACCGGCCCATCTCCGACGCGCAGGCGCTCGCGCTGTTCCAGGCGGACGGGCCGGCGCTGGAATCGTTGTGCCGGGTGGCCGACGGGTTGCGCGACGAGGCCGTCGGCGACGAGATCACCTATGTCGTGAACCGCAACATCAACTTCACCAACGTCTGCTACGTGGGATGCCGGTTCTGCGCCTTCGCGCAACGGGAGATGGATCCGGAGTCCTACACGCTGACCCTCGAGGAGGTGGCGGACCGGACCCGCGAGGCGCGAGATCAGGGGGCCACCGAGGTGTGCATGCAGGGCGGGATCCACCCCGACCTCCCCGGGACGTTCTACTTCGATCTCCTCGACGCCGTGAAGGCGGCAGCGCCGGATATCCACATCCACGCGTTCAGCCCCATGG
>JBOGVH010000378.1:0-4262 GCA_050695235.1 Actinomycetota bacterium | reverse complement strand
GGTCGGCGGTGCCGTCCGCCGGGCCATGGAGCTCGCGAACGTGCATCCGGTGGGGATCCACGCGCACATCGGCTCCCAGGTTCTGGAGCCCGATCCGTATCTGGCCGCGGTCGACGTGGTGCTCGATCTGCTCGAGCGGCTGAAGCGGGACACGGGGTTCGAGGCCGACGTGGTCGACGTGGGCGGGGGGTTCGGTGTGTCGTACACCGACGAGCGTCCCCTGGAGCTCGACCGACTGGCACCGGCCCTGTTGGCGCGGGTCCGGGAGGGCGCGGCACGGCGTGGCCTGCGGATCCCGCACACGCTTGTGGAGCCGGGACGATCGGTGGTCGGGAGCGCGATGGTCACCCTGTACCGCGTGGGGACGGTGAAGGAGACCCCGGATGGCCGAAACCTGGTCGCGGTGGACGGAGGGATGGCCGACAACATCCGCCCCATGCTCTACGGCGCGCGGTACACGGTCGCGATGGCCGGGCCGCCGCGCGACGCGGGACCGGTGGAGATCGACGTCGTGGGCAGGCACTGCGAGTCGGGGGACATGCTGGCCAGAGAGGTGAAGCTCTCGCAGGACGTCCGGCCGGGTGACCTGGTGGCCTTCGCCGGCACCGGCGCCTACACGTACTCGATGGCCGGCAACTACAACCGGGTCGGGCGACCCGCGGTCGTCGCCGTGCGCGACGGCCGCAGCCGCGTGTGGCTGCGGCGCGAGGACGACGTCGACCTCGATCGCCTGGAGGCGAGCGCCCCGAGCTTTCGGACCTCGCCCCCGCCCGGTGAGGGTTTCGAGGTCCGTCCGGCCCGCCCGGGGGACGCACGGTCGTTCCTCGAGGCGTTCCGAAGCGTCGCAGCCGAACGGAGGTTCATCCAGACCGAGGAGGTCTCGCAGACCGCCCGCCAGTATCGGAGACTGTTCCGCCGCCCCGTCACGGTGGAAGGCGCCAACCTGGTGGCGGTGTCCGGTGGCGGCATCATCGGCTCCATCTCCATCCGGCGTGACGAGCATCCGGCCACCCGGCACACCGCATCGATCGGGATGTTCGTGACCTCGGCCTGGCGTGGCCGGGGGGTGGGCACCGCCCTCTTGGACGGAGCCATGCGGTGGGCCAGGGACGCGGGGGTGGAGCGGGTGGACCTGAGCGTGTACCCGCACAACCAGGCCGCCATCGCCCTGTACCGCGGGTTCGGCTTCGTCGAGGAGGGAAGGCTCATCCGCCACGCCAAGAAGTCCTACGGTTACGAGGACGAGATACTGATGGCGGTGTGGCTGGGACCGCGATCGAGTGCGGGGGAGCATCGGGGAGGAGAGCCGGCGGGGTGAACGATCGGACGCTACGGGTCGGGCTGCTCGGCTGCGGCACCGTGGGGATCGCGGTGACCAGGCTGCTCCATGACCACCGGGAGGACATCGCGCGGCGGGCGGGATGCCGCCTGGAGGTCTCGAAGGTCGCGGTGCGCGACCCGTCGAAGCGGCGCGACGTGCCCGTCCACCCCTCGGCGTTCACCGCGGATCCCATGGAGGTGGTCGACGACCCGGACATCGACATCGTGTGCGAGCTGATGGGTGGGTCCGAGCCCGCCGGCTCGCTGATCCTGGCGGCGTTCGACCGCGACAAGCCGGTGGTGACGGCGAACAAGGAGCTGCTGTCCACGCGGGGGCGCGAGCTCTTCGACGCCTCCGACGCCAAGGGCCTCGACCTGTACTTCGAGGCGGCGGTTGGCGGGGGGATCCCGTTGGTCCGGCCGCTGAAGGAGTCCCTCACCGGCGAACGCCTCACTTCGATCATCGGCATCGTCAACGGGACGACCAACTACGTCCTCAACCGCATGTCGGAGGACAGGATGTCGTTCGCCGAGGCGCTCGGTGAAGCCCAGCGCCTGGGCTATGCCGAGGCCGATCCCACGGCCGACGTGGACGGGCACGACGCCGCGGCCAAGTGCGCCATCCTGGCCTCGATCGCGTTCAACGCGCGGGTCGTGGCCGGCGACGTCTACCGGGAGGGGATCGGCACGGTGACGACCGAGGACATCGAGTTCGCCCGGCGCCTGGGGTACGTGGTCAAGCTCCTGGCCATCGCCGAGCTGCACGAGGAACGGGTCGCCGCACGGGTCCACCCCGCGATGATCCCGTCGGGGCATCCGCTCGCCGCCGTTCGCGACGCCTTCAACGGGGTGTTCGTGGAGGGCCCGAACGTGGGGGAGCTCATGTTCTACGGTCGCGGGGCGGGAGGGGAGCCCACCGCCACCGCCGTGGTGGGCGACCTGGTGACCGTGGCCCGGAACCTGCTCGCCGGGGCGCGCGGCGTGGGATGCACGTGCTTCCTGGAACGCACCGTTCGGCCCATGTCGGAGATGGAGGGCCAGTACTACATCCTGCTCCGGGTGGAGGACCGCCCCGGCGTCCTGGCCGAGATCGCCAGCGTGTTCGGTCGAAACGATGTCTCCATCAAGAGCGTGTGGCAGGAGGGCACGGGTGCCGACGCACAGCTCGTGTTCATCACGCACCGGGCCCGGGAGGGCTCGTTCCAGCAGGCGGTGACCGAGCTCGGCAGCGTGCGGGCCGTCGAGGAGGTTCGGAGCATCCTTCGCGTCGAGGCCGAGGAATGACCTCCGTCTCGGCGAGCGGCGTCATCGAGCAGTATCGCGACCGTCTCCCGGTGTCGGAGGCCACCCCGGTAGTGACCCTCGGCGAGGGCGGGACCCCCCTCGTCCGGTCGGAGTCGCTGTCCGCCGAGACCGGGTGCGAGGTGTACCTGAAGTTCGAGGGAGCCAACCCCACGGGCTCGTTCAAGGACCGGGGCATGACGCTCGCCATCTCCAAGGCCCTGGAGGAGGGGTCCAAGGCGGTGGTGTGCGCGTCCACCGGCAACACCAGCGCGTCGGCCGCGGCATATGCGGCCAAAGCGGGCCTGACGTGCGCGGTGCTTGTGCCGAAGGGCAAGATCGCTCTGGGCAAGATGGCCCAGACCCTGATCCACGGGGCGAGGGTCCTGGAGATCGACGGCAACTTCGACGAGTCCCTCCAGCTCGCCCAGGCCCTGGCGGGCCAGTATCCGGTCACGCTGGTGAACTCGGTGAACCCCTATCGCCTCCAAGGCCAGAAGACCTGCGCCTTCGAGATCTGCGACGTGCTCGGCCGGGCTCCCGACCTGCACTGCGTTCCGGTGGGCAACGCGGGCAACATCTCCAGCCACTGGATTGGGTACCGCGAGTACCTGGCCGACGGAACGATCGCCGAGCCGCCGCAGCTGTTCGGGTTCCAGGCGCAGGGGGCCGCACCCATCGTCCTGGGGCACCCGATCGAGCACCCTTCCACGATCGCCTCCGCCATCCGCATCGGGAATCCGGCGTCGTGGGACACAGCGGTGGCCGCGGCCGGCGAGTCCGAGGGCGCGATCCTGGCGGTCACCGACCGCGAGATCCTCGGCGCCTACAAGCGGCTGTCACACGAGGGGCTGTTCGCCGAGCTCGCCTCGGCGGCCTCGGTGGCCGGCTTGTTGCACGTCTTCGCCGACGAGCGGCTGCCGAAGGGCGCGACGGTCGTGTGTGTGCTGACCGGCCACGGACTCAAGGACCCGGAATGGGCCATCACCGGGGCCAGCCACCCTCCGACGGTTCCCGTCGACGCCGCCGCGGTGGCCGCCGAGCTCGGCCTGTAAACGGATGAGGCTCGTCGCCACCGTGCCGGCCACCTCGGCCAACCTGGGCGCAGGGTTCGACTCGCTCGCGCTGGCCCTGGACCTCTGCAACGAGGTGACCGTCGACACCGAGGCAAGCCCCGGCGTCAGGTGGGAGGGCGAGGGGTCCACGGAACTTCCAACCGACGGGAGCGACGCCGTCTCTCGGGCCATGCGGGAGGCGGCCGACGCTCTCGGGCTGGACCTCCCGACGTTCGCCCTGTCGTCGGTCAACCGGATCCCCGTGGAGCGAGGCCTGGGGTCCTCGGCTGCGGCGGCCGTCGCCGGGATCGAGCTCGCAACCGCCCTGTTGGGACGAGACCCGGAGCCCGAACGCACGCTGGCCATCGCTTCGCGCCTGGAGGACCACCCCGACAACGTGGCCGCGGCCATCCACGGCGGGCTGACCATCGCGTTCGACGATCGGGCGGTCCGGGTGGACCCATCCCCGGACCTTCGGCCGGCGGTCCTGATCCCCGATCACGACCGGCTGGCGACGACGGTCGCCCGCGATGCGCTCCCACGCCAGGTCGCCCTGAGTGAGGCGTCGTTCAACGCTGCGCGGGCCGCTCTGGCCGTCGTGGCCAT
>JBOGVH010000377.1:0-4339 GCA_050695235.1 Actinomycetota bacterium | reverse complement strand
GGACCGCACTGATCCTCGACATCTTCGCCCTGCACGCCAGATCCCGGGAGGGCAAGGCCCAGGTGGAGCTGGCGCAGCTCAATTACCTGCTGCCCAGGCTCCGTGGCTGGGGCGAAGCGATGTCCCGGCTGGGGGGCGGCATCGGCACCCGTGGGCCGGGCGAGACGAAGCTCGAGGTGGACCGGCAACACATCAAGCGGCGGATCTCCAAGCTCCGGCGGGACATCAAGGACCTGGCGCGGACGCGCGACGTGAAGCGGGCCCGCCGCGAGGGCTCCGGCATCCAGCAGATCGCCATCGCCGGCTACACGAACGCGGGCAAGTCGACGCTCATGAACACGCTCACGGAGGCCGGCGTGCTGGTGGCGGACCAGCTGTTCGCCACCCTCGACCCCACCATCCGGCGGATCGCATTGCCCGGCGGGCGGCACGCCACGATCTCGGACACCGTGGGGTTAGTGAGCAAGCTGCCGCACGACCTGGTCGAGGCGTTCCGTTCGACCCTCGAGGAGGTGACCCGAGCCGACCTCGTTCTGCACGTCGCCGATGCCTCGTCACCCGATGTCGGCCACCAAGTCGAGGCGGTTCGGAGCGTCCTGGGCGAGATCGGAGCGGGAGCGATCCCCGAAGTCCTGGCGCTCAACAAGGCGGATGTGCTCTCCGAGATGGACCGGGAGCGTGCGGCTCGGCGGTTCCCCGATGCGGTGGCGGTCTCGGCTCTCACCGGTGAGGGAACAGAGGCGCTCCTGGAACGCGTCGCGCTGGAGCTGCCGCGGCCCCCGGTCGAGGTCACGCTCCTCGTGCCGTACGGGCGGGACGAGGTGATCGCGCTCCTGTACCGAGATGCCGAGGTCCTGGACACCGAAGCGGGCGCCGAAGGAACGCTCGTTCGGGCTCGGGTGGGTGACCGCGAACTCGCCGCCGTTGGGGACTACCTGGTCCACACACGGCGCCGCCGGGCCTCGGGTCTCTGAGACGCCGTCCTCCGCGGAGCCTTATGTCGTGGGCGACCCGATGGTCCACAGTCCCTCGTCGTCCCAGGCCCCGGTGATGACGGAGTCTGGGTTCTGCCCCCGAGCCTCGGCGAATCGCAGGGCGAGGATCTGCAGGCGAACCGTGAGCGGGATCTGGGCCAGGAGCGGTGGCAGGTCGGCCGGCTCCGAGAGGGACGTCACGCGGACCCCTTCGCGCTCGGCCGCGTCCCCGACCGCTCGGACCAGCCCGTCGGTCTCTGGAGGGGTGAGCGCGAGGAGCTGATCGTCCTCCCCGAGTGGCACGGCGGAGCCGTGGAGCAGGTACTCGACGTCGTAGCCCTCGGCCGGGAACCGTGAGGCCTCGCGCAACTTCAGCCCGCCCTCTCGCGCCGTGACCGAGGCCGGCCCCTCCCCGAAGAGCACGAGGAGGCGGCGGGGGGCGACGATCCGGTCGAGGCCCGGATCCGCGATGGCCTCCGCAACGGCCTGAGGTACCTTGGCGATCGCGTCGGGGCTCAGGCTCTCGGCACCCAGGGCGTTCGCGATACGGGCCAGCAGCAGGAGGACGGCGGTGTAGCTCACGGTGTACGTCTGCGATGTCTCCTTGGGAACCGTCTCCACCACATCGGGCAGCTCAGTGCCCTGACGGGTGAGGGCGAGCACGCGAAGGCCGGCATCCTTGGCCTGGCGGTACGCGGCGGCAGCGTAGGCCGTCTCCTCGCCGGCGTTGTGGCTGATCAGGACCATCCCGTCGCGAGGATCGACCGGCGGCGCCCAGTTGACGAAGTGCATCGACGGGATCGCCTGAGCGCCTCGGCCCGCCTCGTACAGCATCGCCGCTCCGAGCTCGGCCGCATGAAGGCTTGTGCCCGTGCCCACCAACCAGATGCGCCTGCACTGGGCCAGCCGCTCGACGACATCGTGGCGGAGGGGATGCGTCGCCAGTCGATCGAGCTCCTCGGGTTGCGTACGGATCTGCCGCTCCAGCGCCGTCTCCGGCATCGACGGTTCCCTTTCCTCGTTCCTTACGAAAGGTATCGGCGTGGACCTTAGAGCTTCCGCAGGACCGCGACGACCTTACCCAGGATCCTCCCGTCGGTCATCGGGATGGGGGGGAAGGACGGGTTCTCGGGATGCAGGGTCACCTTCCCGGCCCGGCGCCGAAGGCGCTTGATCGTCGCCTCCTCCTCCGCCGGCCCGGGCAGGAGGGCGGCAACGACGTCGCCGTCCCCCGCGCTGTCCTGCCGCCGGACCACCACCACATCGCCGTCCAAGATGCCCGCCCCGGTCATCGACTGGCCGGCCACCCGGAGGGCGAAGTGCTCCCCGCCCTTGGCGAAGCCGACGGGGACCGTGAGGTACTCCTCGACATTCTCGGTCGCAAGGACGGGCGATCCGGCGGCGATGCGGCCGAGGACCGGGATGACCACGCCTTCGGGCCTCGTGCTCTCATCGGCGAGGCCGATGGCCCGGGGTTTGGTGGGGTCCTTGTGGAGCAGGCCCTTGCGCTCCAGGTTCGCCAACTGGCTGTGGACGCTGGAGGAGGACGTGAGGCCGACCGCCTCGCCGATCTCGCGGACGGTCGGTGGATAGCCTCGGTCCAGGACCGTGTCGGCGATGAACTCCAGGATCCGCCGCTGTCGCGGCGTGAGGTCGTCGGTCTCGGCCATGTCAGACCCCCCTCGTACGCTCCGGAGGCTAGCACGAGATGGCAAGGGGTTCAAACATATGTTCGGTCTTCCCCTCTTGACCTCGAACAGGCGTTCGCTAGGATGGGGTTCATGAGTCGAACGCATGTTCGGAGGCGATCCCTGGCCCTGGTGCTGCTGCTCCTGGCCATCGGCCTGGCGTGGGTGGTTCCCTCCGGAGGGGCGGCCGCGGGACCGGCTCACATCCCGTCGGGCCGGTACGTGGTGCGGCCGGGCGACACGCTGTGGTCGATCGCGCGCGGGATCCAGGATGGCGACCCCCGAGCGCTGGTGGACGCGATCCAGGCGGCGAACCGCGCCGACCCGGGCGCCCTGGTGCCCGGGGAGGTCCTGCTCATCCCGGCGGCCGGCTGAGCCAGGCCTGCGAGTCCCGCTGCCTGCGAGGCCGCCGAGAGGCCACATGTGGACGCTGGCATCCAAGGACCCACCAGATATTGTGGTGGGTGTGATGAGGTGCCCTTGGTGTGGCCACGGCGAGGACCGGGTGGTTGATTCCCGGCCGGCCGAGCGCGGCGCGGCCATCCGCCGCCGGCGGCAGTGCCTGTCCTGCGGAAGGCGATTCACCACGTTCGAGCGGATCGAGGAGGTCGGCGTGATGGTGGTGAAGCGCGACGGCTCCAGGGAACCGTTCGTCCGGGACAAGGTCCTGGCCGGCGTCCGAAAGGCCATCGTCAACCGCCCCGTCACCGAGGAGCAGGTGGCGGCGCTGGCCGACCGGGTGGAGGAGCGACTGCGCCGCAAGGGACCCCAGGTGAGCTCGCACCAGGTCGGCGTGGAGGTGCTGTCCCAGCTCCAGAAGCTGGACCAGGTGGCCTACATGCGGTTCGCCTCCGTGTACAAGGATTTCCAGGGGATCACGGACTTCGAGCGGGAGCTGGGGGCTCTCCAGAAGCGCGTGCCGGCGAAGCCCAGGAGCCGGTAAACTACTACATGTAGTGTTAAGGGCTGGCAGAAAACACTAGATGTTCCGTGCAGGACCCTTGACCGGGAACCCGGCCGGGTGCAGAATCACGGGGCTGTAATTCCGGCGGTGAGACTTCCCCGAGGTAGGGAAGGGGGCGTTCCGGTGGCGACGAAAGAAGGGGATGTCGAGGTCGTTCGAACCGGCCTGACGTTCAAGCGGCACTTCAGCAAGGACGGCGTTCGCCCGTTCGACGAGGTCGACTGGGAGACCCGTGACGCGGTGATCCCGAACTACAAGGAGGGGGGCAACGCCTTCGAGCAGCGCGGCGTGGAGTTCCCCAAGGGTTGGTCGCAGAACGCCACGAACATCGTGGCCCAGAAGTACTTCCGCGGCACGCTCGGGACGTCCGAGCGCGAGTCCAGCGTTCGCCAGCTCATCGGCCGAGTCGTGGACACCATCCGCGGCTGGGGTGTGAAGGACCGCTACTTCGGCACCGAGAAGGACGCCGACGTCTTCAGCGACGAGCTCACCCACCTGCTGGCCACCCAGAAGGCCGCCTTCAACTCGCCGGTGTGGTTCAACGTCGGCGTGCCGAACACGCCGCAGCAATGCAGCGCCTGCTTCATCCTGGCCGTCGACGACCAGATGAGCTCCATCCTCAACTCGTACGTGGAAGAGGGGACGATCTTCAAGGGCGGGTCCGGCTCGGGGATCAACCTGTCCAGGATCCGCTCGTCCAAGGAGCCGCTTGC
>JBOGVH010000376.1:0-4925 GCA_050695235.1 Actinomycetota bacterium | reverse complement strand
CGGGATCGTCGGGGCCCGGATCGATCACGACGGTGGGCCCATCCCCCACGATCCACGTGTTCGTGCCCTCGAGCTCGCGGATCCCGGGGTTCGGGGCGAGAACGCGGAGGACGCGCATCAGTCCGCTTCGACTTGGGGGACGTGGAGGGCGAGCACGTCGTCGACCGTGCGGCACGTGGCCAGGGCCTCCATCGTCTTCAACGTCGGCCAGTACAGGTCGCACCTTCCCTCGGCGAAGTCCTGGATGACGTCGGCCGGTCGGGCCCACCAGGCATGCTCGGCCTCCGCGCCGTCGGGGATCGGCTCCAGTCCGGTGGGGGCGTCCACGGCGAAGAACCGGGCGTCGAACCGGACCGGCACCTCTTCGGGGGCGACCCAGTGCGAGATCTCCCGAAGGGCGTCGGCAGGCGGGGGCGAGGCGTGAACCGCCGCGAGCCCACGGTCCTCTCCAGCGACCGAGACCAGGCCCGCAGCGGTCAATGCGAGGCCGGCCTCCTCGATGAGCTCCCGAACGGCGCAGGCCCGGCCCGATTCGGCCGGGGAGCCGAACCATCGCGAGGCCAGCCCGCCGTCCTGCGGCTCGACCGCTCCGCCGGGGAAGGCCAGGTAACCGGGGAGGAACAGGTGCTCGCCCCCCCGCTTCAGGACCAGCACCTCCACGCCGTTCGCGCCCCGGCGCGCGGCGATCATCGTCGCCGCCGGCCGAGGCTCGCCGGGACCTTCGGGTCTCATCCTCGGGATTCTGCCAGGTGGACGCGGCTGGTCGCGCTCCCGACTCCCGCAACGGCTCTTTGCTCCTGCGGATACGCTGGTCGGGGTGAGCGCTACCGTCGCGGCACGCATCCGACGTGCCATCGAGGAACGAGGGCCGATCTCGTTCGGCGAGTTCATGGACCTCGCCCTGTACGGGCCCGGCGGCTTCTACGACCGGCCTCCCGTGGGACGAGGGGGACACTTCCTGACCAGTCCGCATGTGCACCCAGTGTTCGCCGAGCTCCTCCTGCGCGCGGTCCTCGACCTGCGAGATGGCCTGGGCAGGCCCGAGCCCCTGCCCATCGTCGAGGTAGGCGCAGGCGACGGGACCCTGGCCGCGAACCTCCTCCGCCTGCTGGACGAACGCGGGGGTCCGGCCGTGGACTACGCGGTCGTCGAGCGGAGTCCCGGGGCGCGGGCCGCCCTTGCGGACCTGCCGGTGCGAGTCATCGAGCGCATGGGTGATGCCGAGCACCCCGACGCGATGGTGGTCGTGGCCAACGAGCTCCTGGACAACCTGCCGTTCCGAAGGGTTCGAGGAACGAAGGACGGGGCGGGCGAGATCCGGATCGACGCCGATCGGGATGGCTTCGTCGAGGTCGACGTGCCCTGCGATGCGACCGTCGCGAAGCTCGCGGCCGAACAGGGGCCGCTCGCGCCCGGCCAAGAAGTCATCGTCCCGATCGGCGCCATGGGTTTCGTGGACGAGCTCGCGACAACGATTCGTCGGGGATATGGGCTCCTCATCGACTACGGGTCCGCGCGCGGTCCCTCGAGCAAGGTCCACGGATATCGGGAGCATCGCGTGCTGGAGGACGTCCTCCGCGATCCCGGTTCGGCAGACATCACCGCCGGCGTGGATTTCGGCGCGATCGTTCGGCGGGCCGAACGGGGAGGCCTTCGGTCGCTCGGGCTCGCGTCGCAACGCGATGCGCTTCTCGCCCTCGGCTTCGCCGAGTGGAACGCGGTCCAACTCGATCGCCAGGGAAGCCTCCTGGCCCGGGGCGAGGGCGGGCCGGCCACCCGGGTGTGGGAGGGTCGGGGTCGGGCCAGGCTGCTGGTCGACCCCGGGGGCCTGGGGAGACAGAAGTGGCTGCTCCTGGCCACAGAGCGCCTTCCCGCGCCCGGCTGGATCGCCTCGCGCCCGGAATCGATCGAAGGATATGGCTGAGGGTGGTCAGCGGTCGATGTCGCCGACCACGAAGAAGATGCTGCCGAGGATGGCGATGAGATCGGGGAGCAGAGCGCCCGGGAGCATCGCCGGGATCACCGACACGTTTGAAAAGGACGCGGTCCGCATCTTCATCCGGTAGGGATATCGCTTGCCGTCGCCCACAAGGTAGTAGCCCATCAGCCCGAGCGGGTTCTCGGTGCGGACGTACACCTCACCCTGGAGGTTCATGGTCTTGGGGAGCTTGGGAGCGATGTACTGACCGGCCGGGAGCTTCTCCATGCATTGCTCGATGATCTTGCACGACTCCCACATCCGCTGGACGAGCACCCACAACCGGTCGTAGCAATCGCCCGTCGTTCCCACCGGGATATCGAAGTCCACTTCGGCGTACTTCTCGTATGGCTCGTCCTTGCGCGGATCCATCGGGACGCCCGAACCCTGCAACACGGGCCCCGAGCAGCCGTAGGCGATGGCGGTTTGCGACGGGAGGATCCCAACGCCCTTGGTCCGGCCGAAGATGATCTCATTGCCCATGATCAGGTTCTCGAAGTCCTCGAGCTTCTTCCGAACCCACTTTAAGACCTCAGCCGATTCCTTCAGGAAGCCCCGCGGGAGGTCGTCCTTCAGCCCGCCCACCCGCGCGTACGAGTGGTGCATCCGCGCGCCCGTCGCCGACTCCATGAGGTGCTGGATCATCTCCCGCTCGCGGAACGCGTAGAACATCGGGGTCATCGCGCCGAGCTCGAGGGGAAAGGAACCGGTGAACATCAGGTGGTTCAGGATCCGGTTCCACTCCGCCATCATCGTTCGGATCCACTGGGCGCGTTCGGGGACCTCGATGCCGGCCGAGCGCTCCACGGCGATCACCCATCCGAGCTCGTTGTTGAAGGCCGACAGCCAGTCGTGCCGGTTCATCAACACCAGGACCTGGCGGGCGTCCCGGAATTCCGAGAGCTTCTCGGCCGCCCGGTGCATGTAGCCGATCACCGGCTCGGCCCGCACGATCCGCTCGCCGTCGAGCTCGAGGACGATCCGGAGCACGCCGTGGGTCGAGGGATGTTGGGGACCAATGTTGAGGATCATCTCCTCGGTCCGCAACGCCCCCGGGGAGGCGACCTCAACGTCGATGCCACCGCCGCGAACCATCCAGTGCTCGGCGACGGTCGAGAACGTGTGGCGCTCTTCGGTATCCACCGGCCCCTATCCTCCCACGCGACCGGCGGAGGCGCCGAGTGCCTCCTTCGAACGGGCGACGAGCGGGCGGCCGCGCTAGGCTCGGACCGATGTCGGCCAAACCCCAGCTTCCACGACGGAAGATCCCCTCGCTCGACGCGCTGC
Organism: Actinomycetota bacterium; assembly: GCA_050695235.1. Taxonomy (GTDB): domain Bacteria; phylum Actinomycetota; class UBA4738; order UBA4738; family HRBIN12; genus AC-69. The sequence continues at coordinate 1,660 of JBOGVH010000376.1, read as the reverse complement.
TTCGCTCCGAGCCGGGGAGGCGCGCAGCCGAGACGTTCGGCCGCGCGCTCCTCAAGCGAACCCTGACCCAAACCCTCGATGCCGTGCGAGCAGCAGCGGAGCGCGGGGTCGACCCGCCCGAGCAGGACGTCATCATGGCCCGGGCTGCGGGCCTGGCATCCAGGGCAGCCACCGGCCTCAATCCGGTGATCAATGCGACCGGTGTGGTACTGCATACGGGGCTTGGCCGCGCGCCGCTCCCGGACCCGGCGGCCAAGGCGGCGGTGCGCGCCGCGCGTGGCTACAGCGACCTCGAGATCGACCGCGTGACCGGCGCTCGAAGCCGGCGGACGTCCCGGGCCGAGCTCATCCTCGCCGCCCTGACCGGCGCCGAGGGCGCCCTCGTCGTGAACAATGGGGCCGCGGGGCTGCTCCTCGCCCTCGCCGCACTGGCCCGGGGGAAGCAGGTACTGGTGTCGCGGGGCGAGTTGATCGAGATCGGTGGGGAGTTCCGGATCCCCGACATCATGGCCGCGTCGGGGGCCAAGCTCGTCGAGGTGGGGACGACGAACCGGACCAGGCCGTCCGACTACCGAGGCGCGATCACGTCCAAGACGGCCCTGGTGCTGAAGGTTCATCCGAGCAACTACCGAGTGGTGGGATTCACCGCCTCGCCATCCGCGGCGGATCTCTCCGGGCTCGCATCGAAGGCGGGCATCCCGTTCCTGTACGACCTGGGCTCGGGACTCCTGGACCGCTACTCGGGCGTTCCATCGGACGAGCCCAGCGCGCGAGAGGCACTGAGCGACGGAGCCGACCTCGTCGTCTTCTCGGGGGACAAGCTGTTGGGCGGACCCCAGGCCGGGATCGTGCTGGGTCGAACCAACCTCGTGGAACGATTGCGCCGCAACCCGATCGCCCGCGCGGTCCGGGTGGACAAGATGCAGGTGGCCGCCCTCGAGTCCGTGTTGATGATGTACGCGAGCGGCGCGCACGCGGACCTTCCCGTCTGGCGCATGCTCGACGAGCCGCGTGAGGACGTGAGGCGCCGGGCCGAGCGACTGGCCCAGCTCCTGGACGGCGAGCTCGAGGGCGCGCGGGTTCGCCCGTCGGAAGCGACGGTGGGTGGAGGGTCGATGCCCGGGTACGCCGTCCCGTCCTGGGCCGTGGAGGTCCGCGTCCCCGACCCGGAGGTGATGTCGGCACGGTTGCGCGCGGGGAGCCCTCCGGTGTTCTGCCGCGTCGACGAGAAGGGTGTGGTGTTCGACGTTCGGACGGTGACGGAGGAGGCGCTCCCGGACCTCACACGTGCCATCCAGTACGCCCTGGAAGGCGACGACCTCACCGATGAGTGAAGGGTCGGCTCGACTGGAGCCGGCGGCCGAGGCGCCGCTGCACGTGGTTGCGACCGCCGGCCATGTCGACCACGGCAAGTCCTCCCTGATCCTCCGGCTCACCGGCATCGACCCCGACCGGTGGGCGGAGGAGAAGCGACGCGGGCTCACCATCGACCTGGGGTTCGCCTGGTGCACGCTCCCCTCGGGCAGGGAAGTCGGGTTCGTCGACGTTCCGGGCCACGAGCGGTTCGTCCGCAACATGCTGGCCGGAGTCGGACCGGTCCGTCTCGTGTTGTTCGTCGTGGCCGCCGACGAGGGCTGGAAGCCACAGTCCGAGGAGCACC
>JBOGVH010000375.1:0-3841 GCA_050695235.1 Actinomycetota bacterium | reverse complement strand
CACGACAGCTGGAACACCACCTCGTAGCGGACGAACACGCGGCCGTGCGCTCCCCCCGGCGCCAGCTGCTGCATGAGGCTCTGGAACGCCAGGCGCCCGAGCTCGCTCGAGGCCCCCGCGACCAGCGCGAACGCCGTGAGGATGGGCAGGGAGAACGCGACGAACGCGAGGAACGCCCCGATCCCGGCCGCCGCGATGCACGCCACCACCACGGCTTCCTCTCGAACGGAGATCGGGAGCCGGGGGGCGATCACGTCACCCAGGAAGCCGCCGAGGGCGGCCCCGCCGGCCAGCACCACGAACCAATACGTCGGCTCGCCGCTTCGCCGAAGGGCGAAGGCGATGGAGAGCAGGAGGAACCCGTTCGCGGCTCTCAGGCCGGCGCCTCCGATCGCGGGGGCGGCGAGCTCCGGGATGGCTCCCAGGCGGCTCACCTGTCCCCGGCGCGGCGGCACTTGGGGGTTCGGCAGCCGAAGGTTCAGGAGCGAGGCGACCGTGTAGACGGCCGCCGCGCCATACAGCGCGGCGGCCGCCCCCCCGGCCCTGAACAGCAACACGCCCGGCACCGCGGCCAGCGTCACGCCGCCCACGGCGATCCGTCCGAGGCGCGCGTTGGCGCGTACCAATCCCTCGTTCGGCCCCGCGTACGCCATGACCAGACCGTTCCTGGTGATCGTGTGGACCCTCGACAGAACGAGGACGGCGAACGCGAACGGGTACAGCAGCAGCGTGTTGAACCCGGGGGCCGCGAACACACACACGACCGCCCGGCCGGCGGCGGAGGCGAGCGAGATGGCCCGCCGAGGACCGGCCCGGTCGAGCAGGGGCACGAGCAGCGGGCCGGCCACCGCGAGCGGCGCCAGCGTCAGCCCCAGGTACAAGGCGACCTTGGGCCGGGCCTCGCCCACCGGGACGTCGAAGAAGATCGAGCCGGCCAGCGCAATGGCCACCATGGCGTCGCCGGCCGCGCTGGCCAGATGCACGAGCGCGTAGGTGTCGAGCGGATCGTCGGAGACCCACAGCCGCCGGATCGGCCGGATGATGAGGCTCTCCAGCATCGCGGCCAGGCCGAGGAGGATGAGCTGCCACCACGGGTAGCGCTTGGGCTCCTGGGCGCTCCCCCCCATCGGCCGGCCCGGTCGGGCCTCAGTACCCCGAGAGCTTGGCGCGGAGCAGCTCCTGGACGGTCCCCACGTTCGCCGCGCCCCGCGACTTCTTCATCACCTGGCCGACCAGGAAGTTGATCGCCCCGTCCTTCCCGGCCCGGAACTGCTCCACCGGCCCCGGATTCTCGGCGATGGCCTCCATCACCCACGCCTCCAGGGCAGCCGTGTCGGTCACCTGCCGCAGCCCCCGGGTCTCCACGATCTCCTCGACGGGCTTGCCCGTCTCGAACGCCTCCTCCAGCACCTGCTTGGCCGCGGTGATGGAGATCGTGGCCTCCTCGACCAGGCGGATCAGGTCCGCGATGTGCTGGGGGGTGACCTTGCTCTCGGCCAGCTCGATCCGGGCCTTGTTCAGCAGGCCCGAGAGGTCCTGGGTCATCCAGTTGGCCACGGCCGCGGCCGGCGCCCCGAGGCCGACGGCCTCCTCGAGGAAATCCGCGGTGGCCTTCGATGCGCCGACCAGGGCGGCCTGCTTCGGACCCAGCCCGAGCCCGTGCTCGAACCGGGCCCGGCGGGCGGCCGGCAGTTCGGGGAGCGAGCCGCGGATCCCCTCGACCCACTCGGTGTCTGGCTCGAGCGGGGGGAGGTCCGGCTCGGGGAAGTAGCGGTAGTCGAACGCTTCCTCCTTGGATCGCAGGGTGTGGGTGGTGCCCTCCCCCTCCTCGAAGTGGCGAGTCTCCTGAACCAGCGGCTGGCCCGCGCGGAGCGAGGCGACCTGCCGTTCCTGCTCGTACTTCAGGGCTCGTTCGAGCGAGCGAACAGAGTTCAGGTTCTTGATCTCGACCTTCGTGCCGTACTCGGAGGAACCGGCCGGGCGGACCGAGATGTTCGCGTCGCATCGCAGCGAGCCCTCCTCCATCCGCACGTCGGAGACGTCGAGGGCCTCGAGCGTGGCCCGGAGCTCGTTGAAGTACGCGCGGGCCCCCTCGGGCGAGCGGATGTCCGGCTCGGAGACGACTTCGACGAGCGGCACGCCGGCCCGGTTGTAGTCGATCAGCGCGTACTCGGCATGCGCGATGCGCCCGGACGCTCCGGCGTGGGTGGTCTTGCCGGTGTCCTCCTCCATGTGCACTCGAGTGATGCCGACCCGATGGGTTACCCCATCGACCTGCACGTCGAGGTGTCCCTTGACGCAGATCGGAAGGTCGTACTGGGAGATCTGGAAGTTCTTCGCCATGTCGGGATAGAAGTAGTTCTTCCGGTGGAACAGCGAGTACCGGGCGATCTCGCAGTCCAGCGCGAGGCCGATCCGCACGATGTACTCGATGGCCTGCTCGTTCGGTACCGGCAGCGACCCGGGGAGCCCCAAGCAGATGGGGCAGACGTTGGTGTTCGGGGGGGCGCCGAACTCGTTCGGGGAGCCGCAGAACATCTTCGTGCGCGTCGACAGCTCGACGTGGCACTCAAGGCCGATGACGGTCTCGAAGTCCTCGCCCATGCGAGTGGTGAGCTTAGCCGCTCCCGCCCCTATCCTGGGGCCATGACCCGGACGGCAGGGCCACCGACCGCCCGGGCCAACCCTCCGCTGGTGTGGGTGGCGCTGGGCGCCGTCTACATCGTGTGGGGAACGACGTACTTCGCCATCCGCATCGTGAACCAGACGATGCCGCCGCTCCTCTCGGCCTCCATCAGGTTCCTCGTGGCGGGCACGGTGATGTTCGCCTGGACCATCCGGCGGGGGGACCGGGACGGCGACCGCCCCGGTCCTCGCCAATGGCGCGCCGCCGCCATCGTCGGCTGCGCGCTCCTTTTGGGCGGGAACGGCGGGGTGGTGTGGGCCGAGCGAACGGTTCCCTCCGGCATCGTGGCCCTGATCATCGCCCTCGTCCCGTTGTGGATGGCGCTCGTCGACCGGGTCCTGTTGAGGAACCGGCTCCGGATACCAACGCTCGTCGGGCTGACCACCGGATTCGCGGGGGCGGCGCTGCTCGTGGGGAGCTCGGCCAGCGGCGGAGCGGTGGACCTCGACGGGATGCTGTTCGCCCTGGGCGCCTCGCTCTGCTGGGCATCGGGGTCGCTGTATTCGCGCCATGCGCCGCTTCCCAAGCGTCCCTTCGTCGGCGTGGGCATGGAGATGCTGTGCGGCGGCGCCGCCCTGGGGATCGTGGCGATCCTGGTCGGCGAGCTTGGCGACATCCACCCCGAGCGGTTCTCGACGGCGTCGCTGCTCGCGCTGGGATACCTGATCGTCTTCGGCTCGTTCGCAGGCCTCGGGTCCTACCTGTGGCTGTTGCGCAACGCCCGGACGTCGCTGGTCTCCACGTACGCCTACGTGAACCCGGTGGTCGCCGTGTTCCTCGGGTGGGCGTTCCTGTCCGAACCGATCGGCCTGCGGACCGTGGTGGCCGGGGCCATCGTCCTGGGGTCGGTCGCGCTGATCATCGCGTCGGGGGAGGCCACGCCCGCCCCGGAGGCGGCCTCAGGCGGCGAGCTCACCCAGGAGGGGCGGGCGGGCGTCGAAGGCGAGCTCGCGCTCGAGGGCGTGGGCCACCCGGAGCAGGAGGGACTCCCCAAGGACGGGCGCCGTGACCTGGAGCCCGACGGGTAGTCCCGCCTCGTCCAGGCCGGATGGGATGGAGATGCCCGGCACTCCTGCCAGGTTGGCCGGGATGGTGAACACATCGGAGAGGTACATCGCGAGCGGGTCGTCCGCCCGCTCCCCGATCCGGAAGGCC